>CAJXLR010000099.1 GCA_913056425.1 uncultured Bacteroidota bacterium | reverse complement strand
TTTCAAACATTTAACAATGTAGAAGATCATGACACTGTTGTTGTGCTAAGTGGTATGGTGCGAACCATTAAGGATAACGGTGAAGTATACTACGAATTTGGTGAAGCAGTTGACCGAATATTGGCTGGCATAAGTCTTATCAAGAATGGGAAAGCAGACCGCATGATTTTGACAAAAGGTCAGCTTCCATGGAGCCTTGGGATACCTGAAGGTGAGTTTTTGTCCAATTTTGCCGAAATGAACGGTGTCGAAGCCGCCAAAATCACTTTGACAAGAGTTGTGCAAAATACAGATGATGAAGCTAAAGCTATTGCAGAATTGATCACTTCTAACGAAAAATTGATCTTGGTAACTTCTGCCTTTCATATGCCAAGGGCTAGAAAGGTATTTGAAAATCAAAATATTCTAGTGACTGAATTTCCCGTAGATTTTTTGAGTGGTGCGTCAAAATTGGATATATTGGATTTTCTTCCAAATGCTTCTGCATTCAAGGATAGCAGCCTCTTTGTAAGAGAGATGATTGGAAGAGCATACTACTCCCTTAAGTACTGAACAATCGACTGGATTGCTTCATGTAATTTTGACAGATCATAGCCATTTCCATACCCTTGCCCCACAGACTGACTAGACCACCCACCAAGCTGATCAATCATTTCTGACTGAACACCTGCATTGCGTAATCGGTCACGAAAACTATGCCTGAATGAGTGGATAACGGCATCCGATACATATTGCTTTAACCACATGTTGAGTGTCGCTGAACATGAGTTGCCGTTACACCCGTCTTCACTGGCATACGATTTGAATAAAAACGAGTTATCACATTGACGATGCATGACTTTTACGGCCTCGAGAGAGGCACCGACCAAGGGGATAAGTCGTTCACTACTAGAGGTCTTTAAACGCCTCCAAGGATGCGGCTTCAGGTCGATGTGTGAATACTCATGGGCAAACACGACATCGCCCCAGACTAGCCCTAAAGCCTCGGAAAGACGCATGCCGGTGTCGGATATTAGGGCAATCAGTAAACGTCTTTCATCAGCTATTTCCAGACACACTTTTTGAACACGTTTTATGTCCTCAGGTGATATGACCGCCCTTTTAGGCCTTTCATCACTGGGTAAGTAAGTGTTGGCAAATGCATTTGAACAACCCAAGCCCTGCTCTTGGATTGTTAAATTGAATACTGCTCGGATGGTGGAGAATATTCGTTTGATGGAAGAAGTGGATAAACTTCGGTCAATCAACCAATCTCTAAACTTAGCTGCATCTGAACTGGAATAGGCATCTAGGGGTCTGTCACCCAAACATTCAATGACATAACCAACATTACGTTCGGCAACCGTGAAAAACAATTTGCCCTTATCGGCACCCTTCAATGCACAATACTTCGTTAAAGCATCAGACAGTTTTGGAGCAGATGATGTGAAGGCTTCTTTTGGCTGTTGCTTAACCAATCTGTCCGAAGCAGGAACATCAAGATGACTTAGCCGCATTTGCAACCAGAAATCATCCAGTTTGGCAGCCATTGAACGACTGGCTTTAATTGCCGATTCACGATTACGAGTCTTTAAACAGATGACAATTCTAGGGGTTTCATAGTGCCTTTGAAGATCATTTGGCACATGTCTGGTGAAGTAAAATACCCCACCTTTACACATCAAATAGTGAGCATTTTTGTCTACCATATCGTCTACTCCACATCACCTGCAAAACAAAACATGCTTACAGATCAGATGGTTACACGATAGAGGGGATAATCCATGGAGCGGGTAGCGTGAGTTGTGTTCTCTACTACTGCTCCGAGTTACTGCTAACATTCTGATTTTATTGGATACAGTATAAAGCAGTTCATCACAATAAGGCGTAATCTGGTCAGTAATTTGGTCAGTAATGGCTAGGAGGCCAGTGCCACCCCCCAATACCTGGGTATCGTATACAAGCCTGACCTGAGATTGGAATTTTAGAACAGTAAACTGACAGCATCTGTCTCTTTGCCTCTTCTTGACGATTTAATGTGAGCAGTACATGGGACCTGCTCAAGCACAGGTTATTAATCGTTTCCGCCTGCTCAGTGATATTCAGCTATCTTGGGTACTCAAGCGCTTATAATGAGCAGTACTCGGCTTGGGTACAAGACTCACCAGAGGGGCTTATATGGCTTCTTTGGCACCACCCTGGGGTAAGTTATGCGAAGATAGCATCACGCTTTTTAATGGCCTCGTCTAGATTGTCGAATGTCCACTTTCGAAGATCACCATCAACGCGTTTTTGGACCCGGAACCGTCTACCGTGACGTTGTATGCCTTTAAGGTTCTGAGCCTCTGGTGGGTTACCTATGCTACAATACCACCGACTGCCTCTACGAAAGTGTTTAACCGTAATTGAGCCGTCTTCGAACTCATCAAATTCTGCTCTCAACTTTTCCAGGTCCGAATATGTAGCTCCCTCGAGCCTTCGTCTCGCAGCAGCATACTCCTTACTGTCTCTTGGATATGGGCATTTTAAATTAAACCACTGCAAATGGGCTTTTATCATCAATTGGTCTCACGGCATTGGCTAGGAGGTTGCAGACGATGGAGCTAGTCCGGTGGTAATTCGAGTTTTTATCTCAGCTAACGACAAGGAAAATTCTTAGACGTTCGGGCTGACGCTTCTGGAACAGAGGTGGCTTTTTTAGCGCGATTTGTGGCTGCCAATCTTACTCTTTTGCGATTATCAGCCATGTGCAACTTCTCATCTCCGCCACATCCGGATAACTCATACAGAGGCCTTAGCGCACCTAGTGGGAGAATTGAATGTGAGCTATTACCATGCATGGGTTCACTCGAAGTTTTTTGCACATTTTGAAAGTCTGAGAATGAAACAAAACTGAAGGCCGATAATCCTTCGACGTAATCTAGTTCGACGCAGAAAATGAAATACAAAGTATGAAATGATTTAGCTGCATCGTTCATTGCTAAGCATTGTTCCTCATTCAAAATAAAAGCTTGCTCGGAGTTTTTCCCACTACACGAAAGGGGCATTTCTTGGATTTGAGCAATCAGCAATGGCTGCCCAGGAAAACTGAAGCCGATATCAGGAGTTCTCCCATTCGACAAACGCTTTGAATTTAATGCTGAAGGCGATCTCCGCAGGTTTGTAATTGGACCTAACGGGTAAGTTGCTCCACCAAAGTTCTGAACTGCTTCAATGAATTGGATTGCAGCACTTTTTGTAGTGTCTACATCACTTTCTGCCTCAGGTTTCTGCGTTTCAGTCATACTCATCCTCTCTCATAATTTCTCCTTAAAGCGCACACAAAATTTAATTAAATTATCTGTTGCAATTAGCTCTCATGATAGAGAAGTAGCAGCGCTTTTATCTTTAGTTTAGTATACCATTAGTGAAGATAATCTCCAAGAAGAAAACGTATTTATATATAATAATTTCAGTTACTTACGTAATTATTTATTGCTCTTTTGGCGCTCTCTATCCTGTTTACAAATTGCTGTAATTTGATACTCTCTAAGTGTACCTAGTACCCACTCCGCCGCCGACTCCTAGTAGACTACTTTAATGCGAATAAGATTAGCTAAATTAGAAGGAATACAGTGATCAGAGACAGAAGATACTCACCCTTCTATAAGATAGTAGATGGCATAGTTGACGAACTACAGGACATGGTTTGGCCTGGTGAAACTAGTCCCAGAAGAAAGCTAAAGAATGAGCAACTAGAGAAACTGAAATATTCAGTAGAGAAGCTAATTAGAGACAGTGTTTCTATTCGACACAGTACTAATCAAAAAGCATTCGCTTCAATTCATTTGGGCAAGGACCATTATAAAGCAAATATCTATAATGAGATGCTAACCTACAGAATCCATGTCGAAAGATGCTTTAATGGCATGATAGAGCTTGGCTATCTTAAAATTGAGAAGAAGGGGGTCAATACTAGTGATGGAAAGCGTTATCTCACGAGATACTCTGCTACTCAGAAAATGGTTAATTTGTTTCCTAATTCGCTGGGAAAAGCGCTGCCTGTTCTGATCCCTCAGGCGCAAAATATTAATCTCATTCGGGTTCAACAAAACTTCAAGACAGAGGTGAATGGAGAACAGGTTGAGCGAAAGAAGCTTCTTGAATACGAGGAAACTTCAAAGACGAAGCTGATGAGGTCTAATCTTCAAAAAATTAACGATACCATAAACAAATTTTGGTTTGATCTGCGTCTTGATGATGATGACTTCACTGCAATGCAAGTGCAAATGCTCTCAAAACCGCAGCGCGAGCAGGACATCGACCGTCAGCTAAATCTAGCAAGACGCAATTTGCATAGAGTATTTAATGATGTCGAAATGACCTTGGGCGGTCGATTTTACGGTGGATGGTGGCAAGAAGTGCCAAGGGGATATCGTCAGTATATCGTAATGAACGGCAAGCCGATGGTGGAATACGATTTTGCTAACTTGCATCCAAGAATACTTTACGCAGAAGCCGGACTGATACCACCTGATGACTGCTATTCGGATATATATCCAAAATGCCCTGGTTGGGTCATGCCCGATCCGGACGATATGCGTAAGGCGGTGAAAATTGCTTTGAATGCCATGCTAAATGCCACAGCTGAGCTTAAACGGCCTCCAAGAGCATTTAGAAGAAAAGACTGTAATTGTTCATGGGTGCAGTTATCTGCAGCTATTCTAGAGCGTCATCGCTTAATCGCTGATAAATTTTATACTGGCCAAGGATTGAGGCTTCAAAGGATTGACAGTGATATTGCTGAGTATGTCATGCTCCATTTTGCGAAGTATAATATGCCCATCTTACCATTACATGACAGTTTTATAATCAGGTCAGGCTATGAGGAAAGTTTGGAGAAGGTTATGCAAGAGGCATTCCAACAGTTTGTAGGCTCAAGTATAGAAATAAATGAAAAGAAACCCTCTCACCCAGACAAGATGTCAGAAGCAGAGCGCGCAGTGTGGTCAAAAAATCAAGTAGAATTAAGGCCTGAGAATAGAATCAATACTAAAGACATTTATGAACTTTTGGCCTACATGGAAACAGGTCATGAGAAGCGGTTGAGTACTTTTTTAGATTTGGGAAGTAAGGTTTGATAATTTTTCGATTGATCTCTCTGTATTCATGTTTGAATTGCGTAAGACACTAACGTTGATTGCGGCACGGAGCATTGTCATTGTTTCCCGCCTAGTAGCATTATTTAGTCTCAAGCTTGCAAATTGAAAGCCAAACCTTTGCCACAAGTACCGAACGGACTCAAAGCTTACTTCAACGCCTAGTTAATGTAAAAAGTCTTATACATTTCTCAGTGAGAGTGGAAACCTCACATACAGCGTCACTGCAAGTTGGATAGTCTCGGGGCTAGTTTTGAAATAATAGAAAGACTCAGGGTTAGGCATGGCTGATTAGCTAAATTACCGAGCGCCGTCAGGGAGGGTGGTTTATTCTGACGCCAATTAAAAGCTTGATAGATAAAATTTGGCAATTCTTGTGTAAGTTATGTTAGTATCTAAAACGCTATTAGTTTCGGTGCCTTCATGCCTATCAATTTCATATCTTTGAACCCAGCAGAACACGATAATGGTGTCGCGATCGGATCCCTTTCGTATTCCGGTGCAGAGCAGGGTTCTTTTGATATTTACTGGGACAATCAAAAGCAATTATATCGAATCATAGATGACGTCCTCTATCTCACCGAAAGCTGGCACTTTGATTCAGAAACCTCCGAGTACAGAAGCTATACTGTAAATAGTGATAGTATTAGTTGGTCTAGTTGGGGAATTGGAGATCTTACTGTTAAGTTCACCCCAACTGATGGTGGAAATGATTGGGGAGTAATAGAAGCCAGTGAATTTGTATTCTCAGATATAAATGAGACTATAACATTGGATTCATTATCCTCGGACGCATTTGAGTATGGTGCGCAGGTAGCCTCTGTGGCTATAGATAATGTAGATTTTCAAACTGTTGGCACCATTGCAAGCTATTTAAGGATCGTGGACGGGGCTTTGGCACTTGAAAGCGGAAGTTACTACAATCCCAATAGTGATCGCATTATTAGACCAGATGCCACATACTACGATCTTTCAGGTGGAGAGACCACAGCGGGTATAGTCCTTTATGATGAAAATGATAAAGTAGCGGTGTATGAATCCGTCACTCTGACTGATACATTATTTTCGAATGTTTCACCTGCCAATACTCCATACTATGCAGGCTCTAGTACGGCTACGGCAAGTCAGTCTTCCGATTTATATATCAAGTCACTCCTTTATGAGAACCCTGTCGTATGGCGA
>CAJXLR010000098.1 GCA_913056425.1 uncultured Bacteroidota bacterium | reverse complement strand
TCGTCGTCGTAAAAGTTCAACGTACCTTTTCTACTCGGGAGTTTCGTACTCTTCTCTCCGGGATATTCGATGTATATCACCCCACCCGACTTCAGTTTGGATGTCATTTTTCGAACAACCTCATCACCATTTTTTAAGTGTTCAATGATGTGAGCCATCAAGATGGCATCAAAATGGTTGTCGGGAATTGCATCAAACTTCAACGCTTCAAGATCCATTTCGTAAAAGGCCTCCATCTGGTCAAAATCTTCCGGCTCGTAATTGTAGTCGCGCACAATATCAATACCGTGATACTTCCCGTTGGGGAAATAGGTTTTAAAATCCGTTGCAGATTTATTTCCCGATCCTACGTCCAACAAGATAAACTCGTTATCGCCAAAATGGCGCTTTAGACGAACAAACTTCGTTGGTATTTTTATGGCCTCTATGAATCCCATACTCGGGGCAAAGAACGTCGTTTACAGTTCCAAATCAAACTCCAATTACTGCTCTTCTTCGTAATAGACTTTGTAATACTTCCTTCCATCATCGTCTACACCACGTTCAATTTTACTTCGATCACCATGGATATAAATATGGAAGTTCTTATCCAGTTTTAGCACGCTCTTAAATACTCGTGACTTCTTGTTAACCGCTTGCTTGGATATCTCAAACGAAGTGGGCATCTCAAATGCATTCTCTTCGGCATAAGTCTGGGTGAACTTATTGAAACTCTGGATTACTTCTGGATCTTGTAAAACTGCTCCTTCAAACTCCTCCTGAACAAAACGCTCATTGTCTTTGAAATACCCAATAGACTTATTCAACAAATCAATCTGGTCTGCTTTCTCCACTTCATACTCCTCCGGTAATGCTTCTTGAACGAAGTCCTTACATACGGAAAGTAACGATTGCGTGTTGAAATACGTGTCGCGCTTATGCCTCAACTGCAAAAACAATTCTGACCAATACCTCGCTTCTACACCTTTATTCGTTTGATCTACAACTAATACAGTGTATCCTTCTTCCTCGTCACCCTCAAAAACAAGACATCCTTTATCAAGTTTCCCGGCATGAATACCGCGTTTCCCTTCAATCTCAAAGTGTTTGTTTGCCTTGTGCATCTCCAAAAAGCCTGCTTTGTTCTCCGACTTAAATAGCCCAAGCGCCCGACCTTCAACACCGTCTAGCTGCACGCGATCTATTAAAGCAACGCAAAACTCTCCCGGCTTGATGTTGGGATGCTCACTGTGTTTATAAAGTGTATTCGCCAAATGTTTTGACTGCTCTAAAAACGTTTCCGGATCGTTGAACACCGCTTTTGCAAATGTGTACACCTCGTTCAAGTCGATGCTAGCCTCGTGATGCAAGTGGTATTGCTGATTCGCATCGAAAGACGAAAAGAAATATTCTTTCAGCACTTCAAACGACGAAGCATCGGTGTGGGCCAATTCATCAGACAATTGAACACCATCTTCCAGCGAACGATTCCCAACTTCGTGTACAACAACTTTGCTGATTTCAGCATCTTGATAATAGAGCATAAGGCAATTTTGGATTGCAAATGTAGGATTTGGAACCGTTCGTCGATGATTTGCTCCCCGACCAATGGTTAATGTACATTTGCCAAAATATTCGACCCGAGAAATCGTATAGAGTTTAATGAGTTTTGTTTACCCGTCTTTTTTGTGGGCATTAGGCTTCCTAGCCGTCCCGATAATCATTCACCTGTTTCACTTCAGGCGCTACAAAACCATTGGCTTCACGAATGTCAAGTTTCTAAAAAACATCCAGCAACAAAGTCAATCGGTAAAACGATTGCGTAACTTACTCGTTCTACTCACCCGTCTGCTGGCTATAACATTTCTGGTACTGGCATTTGCTAAGCCGTTTGTCCCGATAAACCAATCTACCAGTCCCGAAGACACCGTTGTAGGGATTTATGTCGACAACAGTTTCAGCATGGAGCAAGAAGGTTCGGATGGACCGCTTATTGAAGTTGCTCGTGAAAAAGCGCGTGAGATTGTTAAATCCTACCCCAGCACCGATCAATTCCTTGTATTCAGTAATACTCGAAATTCGGTTAATCCTGTATCACGCGAAACCGCAATCCAGCAGATTGACGACATCCAAATTGAAAAAACGTCAAAACCATTAACAGATGCGGTACGGCTAATCACTAACCGCATGGCGGATCAGAATCTCGGCAATAGGAAGATTTACTTGATTTCCGATTTTCAAGAGACTTCGTCTGCAGCGGGACTAGTCCCGGATAGCACGGTATCGTTAACCGCAATTCCGCTCAAATCCCCTGTATTTAACAACATATCCATAGACACCGCGTGGATTTCAAGCCCGGTAATTCAACTGAACACACCTATAGCATTAAATGTCTCGCTGCAGAATTACAGCGATCAATCTGTAAATGCCGGAAGCCTGAGACTTGATGTAAACGGTGTGCGCAAAGCGGTTACAGGCTTCGAACTCGCTCCCAACAGCTCATCTGTCATCGAATTGGGTTTCACGGTGAGTCAGAGTGGCTGGCAAAACATTGAAATTGCCTTGGACGATCAGGCGATATTCTTTGACGACACTTACTACCAATCACTTTTTGTGGCGGCTGGAAGTGATGTATACATCGCAAATGGCAATGGGTCCAACCAATACTTAGCAAAACTCTATGCGACCGATAATTACTTCAATGTAATCGACAATACAACGAGTAATGTTTCCATTGACGCCTTTGATGATAGCGAATTAATTGTACTCAACGAGTTGGAAACGATTTCCTCCGGAATTGCGGAGGGGCTGAACCAGTTTGTCCAAAATGGTGGCAACGTCGTGATTATTCCTTCATCGAAACCTGGTTCAAAACCACTTAACGATTTGTTCTCCATCTTAGAATCTGGAAGCATTGGAACGTCGGTGGCGAGTAGCAGTAGAGTTGGGAAAATTGAAACCGAGCATCCGATGTATAAAACGGTGTTTGATAAAATTCCGAAAAACATAGACCTGCCGGTGGTTCAGAAATACTACCCGATTTCGAAAGGATTAAACACTACAGACCTATTACAATTAGAAAACGGCCAATCATTCCTCGCTGTAACCAATTTAGGTAGGGGACAGGTTTATACGCTTGCATGCCCGTTAAATGAAGAATGGTCCAATTTTCCAAGACATGGGCTGTTTGTTCCGAGTTTCTTAAAAATGGCTTTCACCAACTCTGATCAGTTGGCTTTAAGTTACCCAATCGACAATCGAAATTATGTCAATGTATTGCCTGGAGCGGGGCAATTCCGCGAAAAGCTTTCCATGAAAATGGGTGAGCGAAATTGGATTCCGGTCTTGTCTCAAGCAGGAGGTGAAACCGTTCTAGATGCCGGATACGACGATTTAGAAGCCGGTTTTGCTGATGTTTATGGAGGCGATAGTTTGTTGCAGACAGTGGCGTTCAACTTTAATCGATCTGAGTCTGTAAATCGATTTATGTCGGATGAAGAAATCTCAAATCTTTTTACAGGAATTAATATCGACTTTATTCAAGATGTAGAGCCATATATTTCTGAATCTGTTCAGCTAAATCGGTATGGTAAACAATACTGGCGATTGTGTATCGCACTTACCTTGATATTTCTTGGTTTTGAGATACTTTTGTTGAGATTTTGGAAATTCACTCCGAAATCACCTAAAACTGAAGCGATTGTCTGAATCAACAGTAAAAATTTCAGGGGGAAGTTTAATCCAACCGGGACACGAACTGCACCGGAAGGTTGCTCACATTTTCATTAAAGACGGGCAAATCATAGAGATCTCTGCCAAACCTATTTCCACGAACGCCGACAAAGAAGTTAACGCAGAAGGTTGCTTCATTCTTCCGGGTTTCATGGATTTACGTTGTCAACTCCGGGATCCAGGTTTTGAGCACCAAGAAGACATACGAACGGGTTCTGCTGCAGCAGCCGCTAGTGGTTTCACTGGGTTAGCGGTTCATCCTACTACAGATCCTATTGTGCAGACTAAGGCACAAGTAGAATACATCAACAACCAAGGTCTTAATGTGCTACCGGACATATATCCGGTAGGTGCAGCAACACAGAACCTCGACTCTGGTGATATCACCGAAATGTACGACATGCACTTATCCGGTGCCATGGCTTATAGCAATGGGGATAATCATTTTCGGTCATCCGGGGCATTATCCAGAGCCTTGATGTACAGTCGGGAATTTGGAGGAGTTGTAATGACACATGCAATTGACGAGGACCTAAAAAAAGGCGCATCGGTTAATGAAAGTGAGACAACCATCCATACCGGACTCAAACAACAGCCTGATTTAGCTGAAACCAGTCAGGTAAAAAAGGAGATTGACATCGCTCAATACGCAGAAGCTCCAATTCACTTCTCACACATTAGCTCAGCCAAAACGGTTGATCTAATCCGCGCAGCAAAAGCCGCTGGATACCCGGTCACGTGTGACGTAAGTATTTGGCACTTGATTTATACCGATAAGAATGTTCTGGAATACGATAGCAACTTCAAGGTTACACCACCATTTAGGACAGAGTCCGACCGGCAGGCCTTAATCGCTGCTGTAAATGATGGAACCATCGACGCCATTATTTCCGATCACAACCCGAGAAATGTTGAAGAAAAGAAGTTGGAGTTTGACTACGCACAACCCGGCATCAATGGCCTTCAAACATTCTACAGTGCATACAACCAGTACTTGAGTAAAGACATCTCTTTGGAAACAATGGTTGAACGATGTGCTTTTCGCCCGAGAATCATCCTCAACTTAAGCGAGAATGAAATAACTGAAGGGGAGACGGCAAATTTGATGATTGCAAACCCTACCTTGAATTGGGACTACAACAAATCAACAAACCTCTCAAAATCTGCAAACAACCCATTATTTGGCAAAACACTAACCGGTAAATGTACGTTTGTGGTAAACGGTTGGAGACATTTAGATTTTAGTTAATGAACGACATTTCGATAGTTATACCTCTGTTTAATGAAGAAGAGTCCTTGACGGAATTGACGGCATGGATTGAGCGCTCGATGAACGAGGCAAAACTGAGTTATGAAGTGATTTTTATCGACGATGGCAGCACAGACGCTTCTTGGTCTGTCGTTGAATCTTTAAAAGACAAACACCATGGTGTTAAAGGAATCCGGTTCCGACGAAACTATGGCAAATCGGCGGCGCTGAACGAAGGTTTCAAATACGCAAATGGCGAAGTTGTGATTACAATGGATGCTGACATGCAAGATTCGCCGGAAGAAATTCCTGAATTGCGTCGCATGGTTTTAGCAGAAGGCTTCGACATCGTATCAGGTTGGAAGAAAAAACGATACGACCCATTATCTAAAACCATTCCTACCAAGCTCTATAACTACGTTACAAGTAAGATGTCCGGAGTAAATCTGAACGACATGAACTGTGGTTTGAAAGCATATCGGCTAGAAGTGGTTCAAAACATTGAAGTATACGGGCAAATGCATCGCTACATCCCGGTAATTGCTAAATGGGCCGGCTTCGATCGAATTGGGGAAAAGGTAGTTCAGCACCAAGCGCGTAAATACGGTACTACCAAGTTTGGTTTATCGAGATTCATTTATGGCCCGCTTGACTTGCTATCTATCATGTTTGTTGGCAAGTTTGGCAAGCGCCCAATGCACCTTTTTGGCAGTTTGGGAACCCTATTCTTCGCTGGTGGTTTTGTAATCGCCTCTTATCTGTCCATCGCTAAAATCGTTTGGAAAGAATACGAGATGACGGAGAGACCGTTGTTTTACCTGGGTATTTTAGCCATGATTATTGGTGTTCAATTATTTGTTGCCGGATTTCTCGGCGAACTCATCAGTAGATCATCTCGTGAACGGAACCGCTATCAGATTCAAGAAGGCTTTGGTCTAGACCTTGAAACTAAGTAGTACCCTTTTCCGTATACTTGTATAAACGAATTACTAAAACAATGAAGAAGACTTTAATTTGGGTAGGCGCCCTCGTCATTCTGGGTCTATGGATTTTCCGTGGCTACAACGGAATGTTAACTTCAAGCGAACAAGTAAACCAATCTTGGGCTGATGTTGAAACTGCCTATCAAGCAAGAGCAGATAAAGTAAAAGGACTTGCGGCAATCGTAAAGAATGCTGCCGAGTTTGAACAAGAAACCCTTACTGATGTTATTGAGGCGCGAGCAAAAGCAACCAGCATAAATATTTCTGCAGACGAATTGACGCCTGAAAATCTTGCAAAATTTGAGGCTGCACAAAATCAACTTTCTGGTTCTTTGAGTCGATGGATGTTAACCGTGGAACGTTACCCGGATTTGA
>CAJXLR010000097.1 GCA_913056425.1 uncultured Bacteroidota bacterium | reverse complement strand
CAATTGCAACTTCCTTTTTTGAGCTGGAAATAAGGGACGAAACAATGTTACATGACCATGACCATTCTTGAGTTCATCTCTTGTGGCCCCAACTTTCATTTTTTGGGTAACCCCAGATGTCCCACCAATGCCCCTTCTACAGTGTCACAGTGGAACACAGAGAAAACACGAAGACTTTCCATCTGATGTGCCATCAATTGCCGATTTGATGTGCCATCAAATACAAAGGTTTTTTGTTGAGAATTGCAGTTGTTTACTTTGCCTGCTCTACAGAAAACTTTGTGATTTTTTCTTTGAATTGGATTGATCAATTTCTTTTTGTCGGTCGACCATAAAAGAGTTGATAAGGTCTATTTCCATTAAAGCATCCAACAATCCTTCGTCAAGATGGCGAATTGAGGTAATGTCTATATGAATATTTCGTTTGATACGTCTAGCACCACTTTCAGACATTCCACGCCAATTGACAAAACTGTCTTGAACAAATGCCGTAGCTGGAACCGTGCTCACCGTTTTATCAAAATTTTGAACTTTAACCGTAGCTAAGTTGATTTCAATAACATCACCATCCGCACCATACTTTTCAAAGGTAATCCAGTCGCCAATGTGCACCATATCGTTAATCGACACTTGAATACTGGCAACAAAACCGAGTATGGTATCACGGAAGATTAATAATATCACAGCGGATGCTGCACCTAAACCAGTCACGAATTTGCCGAATGAAATTCCGGTTAGGATGGCGAAAATCGATAGTACCCCAACAATCCAAGCGAAGATCGTAAACACTTGGATGTACGAATTGATGGGCTTGTCTTTAAGTTTGGGTAAAGTCTTGAAGTAATCCTCCAACGTTTTGAGCAAGCCTCGAACTATGGCTAGCGTAAGGATTACGCCTAAAACTTGTAGCGCAATATCGGTGTAATTCGCATACGGTTTAAAGTCACTAAAGACAATAGGTGAAACCTTAAACGCTAGGAAGAGTGGAATTATATGTGCGAGGTTTCTAGGGACTTTATTCTTTACGAGGTAGTCGTCGAAGTGAGTTTTTGTACGCGCAGCAAACTGATTGAAAAACCGTCTTAATGCAAGGCGTAAACTGAAGTCCACTAACCCGATAAATATCGCAATGGCAATGAGCAGAATTACCATGTTTATGGTTTCGGCTGAGGCTTCGCTCATTCCCGCATCTAGAAAAAAGTTGTAGAGTGTATGACTAATTCGATCTGACCAATTCACGTGGCAAAGATAAGGTTTACTGAGTCACAGTATTTTGGAGAATTGAAAGTTGAAAGTGGAGAGTTGAAAGTTGAGCTGGTTATTCGAGCATTCACGCCTGTCTGCCAACAGCTGCCGACAGGCAGTCTCACACTCACACTCTCCACTGGCACAGGCACTCCCCTCCGGATTATTCCATGATCCTGATATCGTTCCGAATTCCGAGAACAAGTTCCATCCATTCGCTCGACCGCGAATAGCTGTTTTTCGTTTACTCCTCGCAAAAGTTCAAGCGAGCTTGACTTGTTGCTCGTCATAAACGAAAAAAGCCAGCTGGGAGCTGGCTCTTGTTCTCTTGGTGACCTCGCCAGGATTCAAACCTGGAACCTTCTGATCCGTAGTCAGATGCTCTATTCAGTTGAGCTACGAGGCCAAAGCGGGTGCAAAAGTAATACGTTATAATTTTTGAACAAATAGTATCGTGCTTTTTTAAACGCCGAATGAGTCTTTATGAGTCACAGTCATTCGACATCTCGAAGGTGGCTCCTAAATAATAATTGGAAGACCATTACTTCTACAATTGAACATTGGGTGTTGGACGTTGGTTATGGTCAACAACAATGGCCTTAGTCAAATTCGTCTAAGATTGAATTGCCACTTGCCATTTATTCTTCTACTTGGCTACTTTTGTTTTTCAACTTTTCGAATGAAACATCTCCAATTACTATTGGTTGCATGCCTATTAACCTTCGCGGTTAAAGCCCAAGAAACCAAACACATTGAAGGCTTTGTGTTTTCCGAACTTTCCGGAAGACCCCTGTCTGAAGCCACCGTTTACATAGCAGAGGATACACTCCAACATACTACCGACCATTTCGGATATTTCAACCTAATCGTGTCGAACCACCTTGCCAAGATTGTAGTTGAAAGAGATGGATATGAGACCAACACCATCACGATAAATGCGGATAGTGTGAATACAGTGAACATCTATCTCGAACCACTTTATAACACAGAGTTTACCATCTTTACCCCAACATCCGTATCAAATCAAATGGTCACCGATGTTTACACCGGTAAACATGTCATCGACCGTGTAGAGCTCGACAATATACCCTACATTTTCTCTGAGCCGGATTTAGTAAAGTCTTTACAAATCCAACCTGGAGTAGATTTCGCACTCGCTGGTTATTCTAACATGACTGTTCGCGGTGGAGGCCTCGGACAAAATCAAATGTTATTGGACGGTGCACCAATATATAGCACCGGTCACTGGGGTGGATTTATTTCCAATTTCCATCCGGAGATGCTCGAAGATGTGACCTTGTATAAATCAGCCTTCCCTGCACGATTTGGAGGTAAACTAGCTAGTGTGGTAGATGTAGAATCGTACAGAGGTAATGCGGATGAAGCTGAGGTTAAGTTAGCTGTGTCACCTGCAATAGCGAATCTAAACGTAGGGGTACCTATCGGTAATGGCAACAGTATTAGCTTCGGTTTACGTCGGTCGTACATCGATGCACTAATCCAACTTGGCGGACAAGCGTTCTTCTATCGAGATTTTATGGCAGGCTTGCACCTCAACGTTGGAGAAAAGAATAGCTTAGATATTAGCTTTTATAACCTAAAGGATAAGTTCAGGTTTAGTGGATCTGAAATAGATGATTCAACCGGCCTTACTTCTCTTGATTTTGCATTCGATTTCGAACTGGTGAATCATACAATATCTACACGTTTCAACCATGTTTTGTCGAGCAAGCGCAAAGCCCAATACACATTTTATTTCACCAACTATGGGAACATATTGGCGCTTGATGAGACAGACTTTACTGCGCCTCCCGGCTCAAATGCAATCAGTGAATTCAGAGCGCGTTTCTCAAATGGAGAGGTTGGTGCCAATGTCGATTTTGAACAACGATTGACCAAAAAGACTTTGTTGCGTTATGGACTGCAAAATCGACTACATATAAATAACTCAGGATCATTGGTTGAACGTCGCTTTGACATCAACAGGAACCTGCTTACCGACAACCAGTTTGGTGATACAATTCGTCAAACGGCACTTGAAATAGCAGCATACATCGAGGATGAAGTTCAGGTTGATGATAGAATCAAATTAAATGCAGGATTGCGTACGACACTTTATAACTATAAAGACTTCACAGGTTTTTATGTTGAACCGCGTTTATCTGCTCGCTACCAGTTAACCACGAATTCATCCTTCAAGTTGGCGTATTCACGCATGAACCAGTTCTTTCATATGTACAACCCGGATGGGAGCGCTACAGATAACTTGATTGTGTGGCTACCTGCCACTGAAACACTGAAACCTCAAGGATCGAACATCTTCTCGGCGGCGTATACAACTACGAATGGAAAAGGCTTGCGCTTCTTGAGTGAAGCGTATTACAAGACCCTCTCAAATCAGCCCATTTACTATGCTGCAGATTGGTTTGATCGCACCGATGTTGATGCAAATGCTCTGGTGGGTACTGGCAGCGTTATGGGATGGGAAAACAGCATTAAGTATGCCAACGAGAATCAGTTGTTCTATGCTTCAGCGACCATTGCCAGAGCGCGTAGAACATACGATGAACTTAACCGCGGAGAATCATTCCCATTTGATTACGACCGCACATTTACTGGGAAGGCAGGATTCGTACAGAATATTGAAAACTTCATCTTTTCTCTAAATGGAGTCTATGCCACCGGTAATCCATTCACGCTTCCAACAGCCAAATACAGAGATATTTTTGGAGACATCGTTTTAGGCTACGATCAAATAAATAACTATCGAGCCAATCGTCATGCCCGAGTGGATATGCGATTTGAGTGGTTCTTCTCCGACGAGGTTCAGAGTCTTGAGCTTATGATTTACAATTTACTCGGCACCCGAAACACGGATACGGTTCTGTCACGTAGAGATGAGAATACCACTACGTATAAGTATACGGCTTATGTGCAATCCGGATTTTCACTATTACCATTCATCACTTACCGTTTAAGAATCTAATCATGAAGAACCTATTATATATATTCATACTAATAGCTCCGTGGTTGCTAATCTCATGCGGCAACGAGAGACCAATTCCCAGCAGTCAGTTGCCGGAGTATACCGACCAGCTGATTGTTAACAGCGTTTTGAGTAACACCGAAAACATTTCGATTTATGTTGGGAAGTCCGCAAATGCGTATTCGGACAGCGTCCCAACGCGTTACGATAATGTAGATGTTCAGTTGGTTGCAAATGGAAACACAGTATCAGTACAATACGACAACAACACGAATAGGTTTGTCGCAAATCGGAAACCCGTTCCCGGACAAACATACGAGGTTACAGTTACGGATAATGCCGGAGTCTTGTCTACAGCCAATGCGCGATCGCGTATGCCTGAAGAACCTGTAAGTAAATCTGTTCGATACGTCGAAAATGGTGCTGTTGATATGAATGGAAACCCGTCTGACTTATTATCACTCACTTGGACAGATGTATCAGGTAATAATTACTACATCGCTCATTTCTATTATTACAGCGAAGTGGCAGATCTTTACTTGCCATTCGATTTTGCCATGACGGATGAAACGTTATCACACCCGGAAACTGTAGAGCTAAATGATGGAGGTTACCTGTTTAATGACAAGCTGTTTAACGGTCGAGAAAAAACGATATCGGTAGTGCCTCCCGGTGGATTGGTCGCAGGTAATTCGGATGTACTGTATCTAATCGAATTACAGACAGTTACTTCTGACTACTATCAGTATATCACAACGCTACAGAAATTTAGAGATCAGCAAGACTTTCAAGAGTCAGGTCCATTTGGTAGTGCTGTGATCGTACACAGCAACATCAACAATGGTCTGGGTGTCTTTTTAACTAAGACCTTAGCCAGCGATACAATACGCTAGGGAGGTGAGACTTAATCTTCAGGACGAGCCCACTTTGGATTCGTAAGAAGTGTTGTGTCTTCCAAGGTGAGTAAGAACGCCAGTAAGTCCAATTTGTCTCGCTCGCTCCAGAGACGGGGTACAGGTTTACCATCTTTTGTATGTTTCCTAAGATCAATCGATAGTGTTGGTGATACATGAAATCCGGTGTCGTAGAAATTTAATACTTCCATCAGGTTTGAAAACCTCCCATCGTGCATGTAAGGTGCGGTATGACGTAAATTGATTAAGGACGGTATTTTGAACTTACCCATATCGTCCGGATTGCCTGTTTGAGCATAGAGTCCCGGATCTGATTCCGGGTTCTCGTTTAATCCGTTGTTTTCGAATTTGAAGTTTGTTGTAAACGTTGTTACGGTATGACAGTGAAAACAATCTCCTTTATTCTCGTCGACAAACACTTCAAATCCACGCTTCTGGACTTCGTTTCTGAGTTCGTTGCCAATTCCGGGAACCGATCTGTAATTGTATGACACAATAGATCGCATGAATTGAGCAAGTGCCTTCGACATCGTTTCCACCGTGATTGTTGAATCACAGAAGGCTTGGTAGAACATGGCTGGATATTTGTCACTCTGCTGAAGCTTTCTTACCGCACGAAAAACGCTTTCATGCATTTCTACTTCAGACTGGATAGGGAAGAGTACGAGCTCTTCCAGTGAGTTGGCCTTACCGTCCCAAAACAATTTTGGTGACCACCCTAAGTTTGCAATGGGCATTGCGTTGCGAGTACCTTCGAAACCATCTATACCTGTACTGAATTTCGTGTTTTCAGCAAATGCATGCTCTTGTTGGTGACAGCTTGCACACGCCTGTGTGTTGTCACCGGATAACATTTTCTCATAGAAGAGATGCCTTCCTAGTTCGATACCCTCTGAAGTCATTGGATTATCCTCCGGAATAGGCATGGGAGGTGTGTTTTGTGGTAGCTCAAGTTCGTAAGGAGTGCCACATGAAATGATTTTGGAGGGTAGAGGCGCGTCTTTACGACAACCGGATGCAAACGACAGGATTAATGCTAATCCCGCTGCGTAAATTGTCCGTTTGTTAAGTATTCTTGACCGCTTGTTCATCGCCCCTTATTAGTTTACCGTAAAGATACAATATTGAACCACGACGTTGCTTGAGCTAAGCAATATTTGGTTAACATTGCCGTCACAAATTGTGAGCTGT
>CAJXLR010000096.1 GCA_913056425.1 uncultured Bacteroidota bacterium | reverse complement strand
TCGCATAGCCGGTTTCACTGAAGAATAGCTCAATGGGTACTACCGTGTAGCCCTGGTCTTTGAGCTTTCCGCGTAACTTCTTTAATTCGTTTTTATTCAACAACAACGCTCGGTCGCGAAGTGGCTCTTGCTCTGCGTAACCGGCGTTTTTGAATTCGGCCACGTGCATGCCTTTGATGAAAAGTCCACGATCGGTCATGTAACAGTAGCCTTCTGAAATACTGGCTTTACCGGCTCGTACAGACTTAACCTCAGGCCCCGTTAACGAAATACCGGCGGTGAATTCTTGTTCAATGGCATAGTCGTGGTACGCACGCCTGTTCTTTATTCGAACTTCCTTTAATTTCTCCTTCTTAGCCATTTGCCTTCTCCTCTATTTCGTTCACTTTGGTCTTCTTTAAAATCATTTGGCCGGTGGTGCCCGTTGCAATAAGCCTCTCTCCCACCTTTGCTTCGAAGGAGCAGTTTATCTTCCGCCCCTCTAGTTCGGTAATCTCTACTGTAATCTCAACTTCCTGACCAACCAACGCAGGTGATACATGCTTCACCGTCAGGAACGTTCCAATCCCCTCTTCATCTTCATCTAACATCTCAAGTACAAACAACCGTCCTGCCCACTCGGCATCTCTACCCAACGCGAAAGTCGCGTAAAACGGATGCACCTCTCCACTTTCAAACTTCGCTACGTCTTCCTTTTCAACTAAGCGTTTAAACACTTTCTTGTCGCCAACCTTGAACAAATTCTTCATGACAGTTCTATCAAA
The DNA here is from genome assembly GCA_913056425.1 of uncultured Bacteroidota bacterium. Taxonomy (GTDB): domain Bacteria; phylum Bacteroidota; class Bacteroidia; order NS11-12g; family UBA9320; genus UBA987. Next base: position 5,671 of record CAJXLR010000096.1, on the reverse strand, counting down.
CTTACACCTTCTCCGCCCATTCGAACATCTTCGTACGAAATACGTTTGATGTACGACCGCGAGCCAAAATAGTCACGAACTAATTGCTTTAATATTCCATTACCTTTCCCGTGAATCAACCGCAGATTGGTCACTCCAATCACTACGGCATCATCAATCCATGTTTCGATTTCTTTAATGGCTTCTTCTGCTCGCATGCCCCGAACATCCTTCTCCATCGCAAAGCTCTGCTGTCTATTTACGAAACCTACATGAACTTTAGACTTTTCCTTCTTTTTGGCTTTTACGGGCTTCAATTCGCTAATCGGGTAGGTGGATTTCATAATTCCCGCCAACACTACGGCCCTGTCTTTTCTGATTTGTATTACCTCGCCTGTCGCGTTTGAATTGGGGATCTTAACCGTACTACCAATATCAATTTTCGCAACCTCTTGTACAGGCTTATCAGTCGATTTGCCTGACAGCTCTCCTCGTTTTCGTTCCAGTGATTTTCTTGCTCGCTGAGTCACCTTCTTATCTGCCTGACTCTCCTTAATACGCTTTATGGTGTTCTCTATTTCTGCATTCGCCTCACGTATGATGGCCTGTGCCTTTTGACGAGAATCTTCCAGCATCTCCTTCTTCGACGAGTCTAAGCTCTTCTTCAAGTCAAAGTATTCAGCCTTTAATTGCCCTAGATAGGACTCCTTCGCTTTAAGGTCGTCTAAACGCTCTAGAATTTCTTTGCGCTCTAACTCTAGCGTTGCGAGTCATTCCTCCGTCTTTTGTTGTTTTATATTCGATCGCTTTCGAGCCGCTTTTATAATTCTTGAAGGAAGTCCAATGTTCTGAGCAACCTCCAACGCAAATGAACTCCCCGGTTTACCCAGTACAAATCGATACAACGGTTTTAACTTTTCCGTATCGTAAGCCATCGAGGCATTCGCAAATCCTTCTACGGACTTCGCAATACTCTTCACATTACCAAAGTGCGTAGTTACCAGCCCTTTACATCGTTGTTTGTTCAACTCGAGCAAAATGGCTTCAGCCATCGCCCCTCCAAAATTGGGGTCCGTCCCACTACCTAACTCATCCACAACAATTAACGATCGCTCATTCACATGTTTAATGAAATACTTCATCGCCGTTAAGTGACTGCTGTATGAGCTTAGGTCGTTTTCTATAGACTGATTATCACCTATATCGACCAAAATCTTGGTAAATAGTCCAAATTCCGACTCCGGGTTGGCCGAGGGCAACAAACCACATTGTAGCAAGTACTGATTTAGAGAAAGTGTTTTTATCGATACGGATTTACCTCCGGCATTTGGACCACTTATCACGATGATTCGTTCATCCTCGGTAAGCGTCAAATCCATTGGAACCGTTTCTTTGCTTTTGTCTCGATTGGATATCAAAAGCAACGGATGGTACATTTCTTTAATCTCGCAGGTCGATTTGCTGCTAACAGCTACTAAGCTTCCTTCCACATCAACCGCAAACTTTGCTTTAGCGCGAATGAAATCGAGCATCGACATGTAGTGAGCGAACTTCTTGATGTCTGATAGATAATCCCGAACAAAGGCGGTCAGCTCGGCCAAAATCCGCTTCATTTCTCGGTTTCGAGCAAGCTCCAACTCTTTGAGTTTGTTTGTTGCCTCAAGAACTTCAATCGGTTCGATATATAAAATCTTTCCCCCTCCCGATTCGTCGTGCATGATTCCGCGAAGCTTTCGTTTGTGCTCCGCAAAAATTGGAATCACGTATCGTCCATCCTTCACAGTGACATCAGTCTCGGCGGTCCAACCACTGTTCGCAGCCAATTGATACACCTTTCGAACCGAACTGTATATCTGCTTTTCTTGACCTTCAAGCTCATCTAGAATTTGACTTAATAAAAATGTCGCATCACGTTTCCAGTCACCAAACTCATCAAAGACCTCTGATATCTTATCAATCAAAGGATTCGGGGACTCCATTTCCTCGAGCAATCGCTTCAGTTCCGGATAGTGCTCGGAATCATCGAAAAAGTCTAAGACCGACTGTATGTCAGCACATAACGAGCGGATTTCCACAAAGTGTTGTTTGTCCAGCAAGCCATGCTTTTGACCTAAGATGGTAATCGTTTCGTTAAAATCAATGTCGGTAACAGGTAATGTCTTACCTGAGTCGATCATCTTTTTAAACTGATCGGTTTGATTCAGCCAAAGTTGTATTTGCTTGATGCGGGAGGAAAACGACATCCGATCTACAAACTGACGCCCACCATTAGAGCGACAATAAGATCGTAGTATATCTTTCACCTCATCTACACCGAGAACCTGTTCTATGTTCTCCGGAAAATTCATTCCAACATCCGATTAAGTTTCTCTATGGCATCTTCCGCTATCTTATCCATCCAGTTTGGGTGCTGAACATAGAAGTTATAACTACGCACTACCTGCTCTTCGCTAACATCGTGCACCGTATATATCATCTGGTATGAACTATCTAACAAATCGGAATCAAAAAAACCTTTGTGGCGATACACCTTTTGCTGTGCTTCAGCTAATCGAATATCTACGACGATGTCGGTAAACTTCTCCGAATCAATCACATTTGAAGGTACCGGAGCATACTGATTCATACACCCAAAAAATGAGACACCAAGTATGAGGATGAACAGTCTTTTTAATCGCATTGTTTTATGTGTAATTTCGACCCCTACAGGAGCTAAATACGGTAACTGCAATGATACAACAGAATCTGAAGACCATATTGGAAGAAATCGGTGAAACCCAACTCGTAGCCGTTTCAAAATATCGTTCGAATGAAGAACTCATGGAGCTTTATAATGCTGGGCAACGTGTATTTGCCGAAAACCGGGTTCAAGAACTGTTGAGAAAAGAAGTCGAGCTACCGCAAGATATTGAATGGCACCTCATTGGTCATCTACAAACCAATAAAGTGAAGCAGATTATTGGGAAGGCAGCTTTAATACATTCAGGGGATCGAACTAAACTTCTGAAAGAGATTCAGAAAGAGGCAGCCAAGGCGGGCCTAACAGTAAATGTATTACTGCAAGTACATGTAGCTGATGAAGAATCCAAGTACGGATTTCAACCGGATAATCTCAAGACTGAAATATCAAATGAACTTCTAACTAGGTACTCTAATATCCGATTTATAGGCATCATGTCGATGGCAACCTTTACCGACGATCAGGAACAGGTGCGATCAGAGTTCCGCAAAACCAAACAATTGTTTGATTACATCAAGGAAAATCATCCTAATCCGTCCGAATTCACTGCAATATCCATGGGTATGAGTGGCGATTACCAAATTGCAATAGAAGAAGGCGCTACCATGGTTCGGATTGGCAGCAAATTATTTGAGTAAAGTCACGAAACTGTCACCACAGGGACTGTTTTTCGCAATTGTGAATGGATTGTGTATAAGGATTGTCAGAAATGACCACAAACCTGTACGCATACGGCTTGGATTACCAAAAAGTAACACGACCTTTGCGATTTGATACAGGAAGCATCCTAGCAATTAGTAACTAATTAATCGATAGGACTATGAAGTATTTGATTTTGTACGGAGCGATTGGCTTATTGGCTTTTACTCCTTACGCTGGTAAAAATAATACGGCTCAGAAAAAAATCAAAGCGAATCCAAAAAAATTCGTAGAAATTTCTGAGACTAAGGAAAAAACCATTCAAGAAACAGCAGATTCAGTCTGTTTGTCTATTGGTGTACCTCCTGGTTTGGTTCGAGAAATTGGACAAAACGAGAGTGGATGGAGATGTATTAAATCTCTTTCCGGAGGAACAGACTATGGTGATCTGCAAGTAATCGACGAAACTTTCGATTACTGGTACAATCGCTTGAATCTCGAAGGTGGGAAATCACGCTACAACTATCTCGTTGTTGCAATCCACTATTTAAAGTATAACTACGATCGTTACGGCAGCTGGGAAAAAGCCCGTTTTGCCTACGCTCGTGGCTCTTGGAGATCCCCATCCACATGGACTTGTCTCGAAGAAAAGTTCATGACTAAGATCGACTGGGGCAAGTACGACCTGTAGGAATATCCAATTTCGAATAATGAATTTCGAATCTCCAAGTGGAGTAGCTTATTGTATAAGCGATTCCACATCGGTTCCTACACTTGGAAATTGGTAATTGATCAATCGACATTGTGCAGTGCTCCTGTCGATTTTGTTGTAAACTTGTACATTCAAGTATAAGCTTATGTCAGACCAGTCGTCAGAAACTCCAAAACGAAGCGGAAGAGGTTTTCTTGTTGTTTTACTTATCCTATCCATTGCTGCCAACGCATGGCTCGCCTATGAGTGGTACAACAACAACTATCGTGATGGTAGAAGCTTAGCTGATATCAATGCTGAACTTCAGTCTGTTCTAGACGAAACGGAATACAGCCGTGACTCCCTCCAGGAACAGCTCGACCTATTAAATCAACAGTACACCTCTATTTACGACGAGATGGAAGCTCTGCGAACAGAGAGAACGGAAGCGCTGGAAGAACTCGGTCGTAAGAAAGTACGCATCAGACAGTTACTTGCCCAAGTTGGTGGGAATCCAAAAGCCTTGGTAGAAGCCAAAGGTGAGATTGAACGACTCGAGAAAGAACTAAACGATTACAGACAGAAGCTAGATATCGCCCAAGGAGATCGCGAGAAATTTGAGAAGCTTATCGATGAAGAGCGAGCAAAGCGCGAAGAGATTCAGAAAGAGAAAACTGAAATCGTTGAAGAAAAAGAAGAACTCGAAGACAAGGTAAAGGATGCTACCTTCCAAATATCTGACCTATCAGTAAAACCGTTACGTAACAGACGTAAGAAGCAGGAGCTAACGTTCAAACACAATAAAGTCGACGAAATTGAAATCTCCTTCACCATTTTGGAATCCCCACTCGTGGAAGAAGGAGAAAAAGAACTCCTCCTCAGGCTAATTGGGACAAATCAAGAAGTACTCGGAGCTAATAACGATTTACTTACCGACTCGGATAAACTATTCTCTAAGAAGAAAGACTTCGTATACGACGGTACAGAACAATCCTTTAAATTCAAGTATACTCAAGACGAAGCATACAAGACGGGAAGTCATACGGCCGAACTGTGGTGCGACGGAAAAATGATTACCCGTACTCCTTTTAACTTGGAATAGATCTATTTGGCATTTTGCCAAATTTCTTCCATCTCGTCAAGACTCATATCTTTCAATTGGCGGTTGTTGGCTTTAGCGTGACTTTCAATGGCTTCAAAACGTTGCTTGAATTTCTTGTTCGTGAATTCTAGGGCATCATCGGGATTGATATCCATCCAACGTGCATAATTGACCAAAGAGAAGATTAAATCACCAAACTCCCTCTCCTTCTCTACCCCACTTGCTTCCTTAAACTCTTGCAGCTCCTCTTCCACCTTATCCCATACCTGGTCTTTACTTGGCCAGTCAAAGCCAACCTGAGCGGCTTTCTCTTGCATACGCATGGCCTTCACTAGGCTTGGCATCGATTGAGGCACACCGCTTAATACACTTTTCTGACCTTTGCTTTCGGCTTGCTTTATTTGCTCCCAGTTTCGCTTTACGGCATCTGCATCTTTAGCATCCACATCTCCATAAATATGTGGGTGCCTCCTAATAAGCTTATCACAAATACCATTCAGAACAGTTGTAATGTCAAATC
>CAJXLR010000095.1 GCA_913056425.1 uncultured Bacteroidota bacterium | reverse complement strand
AATGGCGAACTTTTAGCGTATCGTACAAGAGTAAAGCAGGAGCTTACCGCGTTCGTGGAACACATCCCGATCACCAATACCTCGAAAAAACGGTGATGAGTAAAGGACGCTTCCTCAACGAAAAAGACATAGAACGAAAACGAAAGGTTTGTGTGATTAGTGAAGCGATAGAGGAGGAGTTGTTTGAAGGAGAGTCTGCAATGGGAGAGTATCTCAGTCTGAGTGGAACCATGTTCAAGGTAGTTGGGATGTTTGTTGATGAAGGCAGCGAAGGAGAAAATGGTGTAATCTATTTGCCAATCTCCACTGCCCAAGTTGCTTTTGGTAGAGCCGATAATATCGACCGCATTTTATTTACAACAGGAGATGCCAGTTTAGAAGAGACTCAAGCTATGGCAGAACAGGCACTAAAGCTCATGGCTGCAAAACACCACTTCTCTCCTGATGATCCGCGAGCAGTACATATTCGAAATAATTTTGAACAGTTTAATCGGATTGCTGGAACCATAGGGCTTATCCGAACATTCTCCTGGATCATTGGTGTGTTTACAATTTTCGCCGGAATCATCGGGGTGAGTAATATCATGCTGATAACAGTTCAGGAACGAACCAAGGAAATTGGTATTCGCAAATCAATTGGCGCCACACCTTGGTCTATCATCAATATCATTCTTCAAGAATCTGTTATCATCACGACGATGTTCGGCTACTTCGGTTTGTTCTTTGGCGTATTCCTGTTGGAGTTAATCGCTAAGTTTTTACCCGACACCGGTGCTGTAATCTCAAATCCTACGGTCGATTTTAGTGTCGCCGTTTATGCTCTAATCGTTTTAGTTATTTCCGGATTAGTCTCCGCTTTAATTCCTGCACGAAAAGCAGCTCAAATCAAGCCGGTGGTCGCCTTAGCTGCCGACTAAGCGAATACAGTTTCGTACAACACATAATCCAAGTATTCTTTGCCAAAAAAAAAGCCGCCCGAAGGCAGCTCTTTTATGACTGTAGTGTGTGAATTAAGTCTTACGTTGTTTTGAATCCGTAGTGACCAGCGTACGTTTTTAACTGTTTACGCAAACGTCTTTTCGCTACGAAGATTCGAGTCTTTACGGTTCCGATAGGAATATCAAGCTCTTCAGCAATTTCATGATACTTAAATCCTTCCATATTCATTTCGAAGGTTATTCTCAAATCCTCCGGAAGTGTTTCAATAGCACTTTGGATATCCTCTGCCATGAACTTCATTTCGCCTGAGTTTTCAGTTGTATGAGTTGGGGCGTCAAGGAAGTAAGTGTTATCTGTAGTATCAATGAAGGTATTACGACGCATGATTCTTCGATAATTATTGATAAAGCTATTACGCATTATCGTATATAACCAACCTTTCAAGTTTGTACCTTCTTTAAACTTGGATTGGTATTTTAATGCCTTAAGCATTGTTTCTTGTACTAAATCATTTGCATCATCCACGTTTTTGGTCAGTTGCAAAGCGTAGCTGTTTAAAGCTGAGTGTTCGTTGTTTATTTTGTGTGAGATGTCCATGTTTCTGTTGTTACCGGTTCGAATATAGATTCGATATATGTATATACAAGCATTTCTGTAATCAGACCGTATTTTGACATGAAAATAGGTCGTATGTGCTTGTAAATGAGAGGTTAGTGTATGTATAAGACTTTCTTATAGGGCTATGTGTTGAATCTATTTTTTGTTTAACAAATCATAAGAAACGTTAAACAAAATGATTTTGAACGTTTATGACTAGTTTTGTCATGAAGCTCAACAACTTGATTTATTTCTAAAAACTAAACGACAGCTTTAGTGTTTGCATTACCATCAATTATCGAATGAAAGTATCCGTTTATAGAAAGGCACATTTCAATGCCGCACACCGATTGCACAATCCAAGTTGGAGTGATGAGAAAAACACCGAAGTATTTGGTAAGTGTAATATGCCAAACTATCACGGCCACAATTATGTGATGGAGGTGAAGGTGACCGGAGAGATTGATCCGGACACGGGGTATGTTATTGATCTCGGAATTCTGAAAGCAATTATCAATGAAGAAATCCTGGAGCGCTACGATCACCGCAATCTAAACTTGGATATCCCTGAATTTAAAAATGTAAATCCTACTGCAGAAAATATCGCAGTTGAAATATTTAACCGTCTCAGAAAGCGTCTTGACAACTCGTTATCATTGGGTCTTCGTTTATACGAAACTGAACGCAACTTTGTAGACATAGAAGAATAGTATGGAAGATTCTACCAGAACACCACTGCGTCCCGACGCCTTTGACTTGTCGGACGATGAGAAAATATCCAGAATTGAGTCGAACGTAAAAGAAATCCTAGAAACCCTGGGAATGGACCTTACAGACGATAGTATTTCGAAAACCCCACATCGTGTGGCAAAGATGTACGTGAAAGAAATCTTTGGAGGACTTAACCCGGAGAACAAACCGGCGGTTACACTTTTTGAAAACAAGTATCAGTACAGCCAAATGTTGGTTGAGAAAGATATTGCAGTGTTCTCAACGTGTGAACATCATTTAGTGCCAATCTACGGAAAAGCTCATGTTGCGTACATCTCTAATGGAGAAGTGATTGGTTTATCTAAAATCAATAGAATCGTTAAATACTACAGCAAACGCCCTCAAGTTCAAGAACGTTTAACTCGTCAAATTGCTCGCGAACTTAGAGAGACACTAAAAACAGACGACGTGGCAGTAGTTATAGACGCTGCACACATGTGCGTTGCAGCTCGTGGGGTAGAGGATGTCAACTCGACCACAGTAACGGCAGATCTTGGAGGGCAGTTCAAAAAAGACGCTACCCGAATGGAATTCTTGCGCTACATCGGTTACTAAACAAGACTCACATTTTTTGATTTTCTTTGTTCGACCTTAAAAATCGGACATGCGAACAATCAAAACTCTTTTATTCTTATTCTTCTCTGTTACTGCATTCGCTGGTGCAGATATTCGTCCAGCAGAGCTGCGAGCTTTCCAAAGCAACGGAAACGAACTTTACTGGAAGAATCGTATGCCTCATGAAGGCTACTGGCAACAGGATGTATATTATATTATGAATGTTTCGGTCGACGATAAAGAGGAGTCGATTGGTGGTGAAGAGACCCTACATTACTGGAACAATTCTCCGGATACACTGAACAGGGTGTATTTCCATCTCTATCAAAATGCGTTTACGCCCAACTCATACTTATCGTCAATGCGCAAAGAGGCAAAGGTGAAAACCACCTATGGGGTGAACGAGCAAAACATGAATACCGTAATTAATAAGGTCTCGGTAAACAACAAACCAACAGCGTTTACGATTGATAACTCAATTATGTATATCGATCTTCCAACACCTCTACTTCCAAATTCGGGTGTTCAGTTTGATATCAATTTCAAAACGTATTGGGATAAAGATGACGGTGGTAATATTCGCCGTAGAATGAAAACCTTTCGTCACGGAGGCAAAGACGGTAAAGACTTCTTGCACTTTGATGGGGTTCATTGGTATCCTAGAATCGCAGTTTACGATCGCAAATTTGGTTGGACAACGGATCAGCATTTGGGTAAAGAGTTTTATGGCGATTATGGTGTTTTTGAAGTATCACTAACTTTCCCGAATCAATATATCGTTGAGGCAACCGGAGTCTTACAGAATGAGAGTGAAATGTACCCGGGCGACCTTCGCCAGCGCTTAGATGTAACTAATTTCAAAACAGGAAACGAACCATATTCAAATCCAATTACTCCGGACGGAAGTACTAAAACGTGGAGCTTTAGGGCTGTTAACGTACATGATTTCGCATTTACAGCTGATCCAACCTATCGTATTGGTGAAGTGGTTTGGAATGGTATCCGATGTATAGCATTAGCTCAAGAAGAGCACGCACACAGTTGGCATCCCACCGCTCAATTTGTTGCAGATGTTGTACGCGTGTATTCTGAAAAAGTCGGGATGTTTGCCTATCCTAAGATGATTGCGGCTGACGCTCGTGACGGAATGGAATATCCAATGCTTACCCTCGATGGGGGAAGTTTTCCGGGCCACAAAGGTCTTATCGCGCATGAGGTTGGACACAATTGGTTTTTCGGGATGGTGGGGAACAATGAAACCTATCGAGCTTCGCTGGATGAAGGTTTTACGCAGTTCTTAACTGCTATGTCTCAGAAGGCAATAGATGGGGTGGACTACCGGCCAAACTACCGAGACGACCAAACTGTATTTTACGGATATATGGCTCATGCAATCGGTGACAATAATGCGCGATTAAACGTGCATTCGGATCACTACAACTCCGCAGAACGACACGGTGGAGGTTACTCTCAGGTGTACTACAAAACTGCAACTATGCTTTATAACTTGCAGTATGTGCTTGGTGATGAGCTATTCGATGCAGCATTTAAAAACTACTTCGATCAATGGAAGTTCTGCCATCCGTATTGGGAAGACTTCAGATCTTCAATTATTCGATATACTAAGGTAGATCTGAACTGGTTCTTTGATGAATGGCTAACCGATAATAGTGTTATCGACTATAAAATAAAATCGGTTAAACGCGATGGCGATTATTATGAAATAACATTTGAACGCAAAGGGAACTCAATGCCTATCGATTTTGCTGTGGTAGACAACGCGGGAGGTGTTCAACACTATCACATTCCCAATACCTATTTTGTAAAAAAGACTGGAGCCGTTGTGCTTCAAAAGTGGACCGGTTGGGACATGGTTAATAAGACATATACCGCACGCGTTAAAGTAGAACAGGGTATCAAAGATGTCGTTATCGATCCATCAGGTAGATTGGCGGATGTTAACCGATTGGATAACGCAAAGAAACTGCCCAAGTATGTACGTTACGACAATTTGCGCTATGGGCCACTTACCTTCCGACATTACGTTACAAAGTATCGTCCAGACATCTGGTACAACGGAGTTGATGGTCTGAAAGTAGGTGCTCATTTGAATGGAAACTACTTCAACACCAAGCACAAATTCAATGCAACGGTTTGGTACAACACGGGTTTGCAGTTTTCTGGTACAGATGAAGCTACAGTTGATGGCCGCAACCTCGTATCCTACATGGTTGATTACAGAAATCGAATCGCCCACCATACAAACCTCAATATAGAGTCGAGATACAACGCAGGCTGGATGTATCATATGTTTGGTATCGACAAGGAATTCAAAGCAGGACGAATGGATTGGGAAATTGCTTCGGCAAACCGGTATAATTCAGACTATATGCTGTATCCTGAATTTGCGAATACAGGTTTTGACAACTGGATGAAACTAAAGTTTAGTCGGGAACTCAAGCAAGTGAACGGAAACGGGCTACTCAAACTAACCGCTCAAGCACCGATGCTTTGGTCGGATTACAGCTATGCATCATTTTCAGCGGAGATGAAGCACAATACCAATCTCAAGAAGATTTTGCTTCGTACTAGAGCTTTTGCTCATGTGATGACTGGAGATTTGATTGCTCCCGAAGCAATGCTGCAACTCAGTGGGACAAATACATATGACCTTATGGATAATAAATATTCAAGGGCTATTGGTTGGTTGCAATCACACCAGTTACAGCATGGTCGTGAAGGGAATATGGTACACCAGGGCGGTGGCCTTAATCTGAGAGGATATTCAGGTGTGGCAGCCACAAACGTGATTGACAACGACACGTTCTTCGCATATGCAGGAAACAGTGGAATTGCATTTAATGCAGAACTTGATTTCGGACGATTTATTAACCCTCGTCTAAAAGGCAAATTGGGGAGGTTTATCGATTTTAATCCTTACCTGTTTGGAGACTTCGGAATTCTGGGAATCAATGCGACACAACATAGTGGTTTCCGCATGGATGCAGGAGTGGGAGCAAACTTGGCGTTAAACTTCAATAGAAGGTGGTCTTCAACAAAGCCACTGAATCTCCGAATTGATTTACCGTTTTTCCTGAATCGTATACCTGAAGAACAATCAGAATATGTTCAGATGCGATACGTTATTGGTGTGAATCGAGCCTTCTAAAATGATTGAGTTAAAAAGCATATCAAAAGCTTACGGTTCTCTACAGGTTCTGAATAACATTGACCTAGTTATAGACAAGTCGGAGATTGTAAGTATTGTGGGCGCATCTGGTGCAGGTAAAACTACTTTGCTACAGATAATGGGAAGTTTGGATAAACCAGATGCTGGCAGTGTGGTTTACAACGGAACAGATATTCTTAAGCTCAATGCAAAAGAGTTGGCCAAGTTTCGCAACGACAACATCGGTTTTATATTTCAGTTCCATCACTTACTGCCCGAGTTTACAGCACTGGAAAATGTATGTATTCCGGCGTACATCCAGCGCACAGCCATACATGATGCAGAAAAGCGAGCACTTGAGCTGCTCGGTTTTTTGGGCTTGTCGGATCGAGCACATCACAAACCGGCG
>CAJXLR010000094.1 GCA_913056425.1 uncultured Bacteroidota bacterium | reverse complement strand
ATCAACCAAGTACTTGTCTATACGCATGGGCGTTTGGCCTTTATCAACCAAAAAATCGAATTGCACGTACTTTTTTCTCTCCTCGGAATTCATGACCGCTTATCGCTGAAGTTTCAGGTAAAGAATTTACCTTCGTCGCGAATTTACTCGTAATCATATGATAACCCACGAAAGATCGCTGAAAGAGTTTGACAAGCAAATAAGTCACGTGCTAGACAATTACACGGATCATGGATTCCGTGCAAAGGATTTTAATAACGTCATTATGGGCGGTTTAGGTGGTTCCGGAATCGGAGCACTGGTCGCTAAATCATGGTTGTTTGATAAAGTTGAACTACCAATAGAAGTAATTAACGATTACTCGATTCCGAGTTATGTAAATGAAAAGTCGCTTGTTGTACTGAATTCGTACAGCGGAAATACCGAAGAAACGCTAAACCTATTTAGTGAGGCTAGTGCCAAAGGGGCAACTATTGTAACCCTATGCAGTGGAGGTAAGCTTAAGGTGCTAGCCGATGAAAAGGCTCTTCCTTGCTATCCAATTGAAACCGGCTTCCAACCGCGACAAACCATTGGTATGGGGCTTGGTTATTTATTGCTCATTTTGGGTGACTTTTTCGGAATTGATTATCGAGGTGAGTTGAATGATGTGCGCGAGAAACTAATTGAGAATCAAGAGAGGCAAATTATCTCAGCAGAGCGTATGTATGATTACTACAGCTCAAGCATCAACAATAAGTTTGTGATCTTGGCGGATCGCCCGATGTATCCGTTGGCTATACGTTTTGCTCAACAGCTTAATGAAAATGCAAAATTAGAAGCGTTTGTACATCCGGTTCCTGAATGTAATCACAACGTGCTGGAATCCTACACAGATCGGCTGCAAACCAACTTTATGTTGCTTTACACCGAGGAAAACTTGCGCGTAGGGTCACGCTTCGATTTTATCGCCGGTCACTTGGAGATGGACAATAACAGAGTCTTGCCACTTGGAATCGTAGACTACGACTTGTATACAGTTTTTGACGTAACCTATCGATTAGACTGGTTCTCAGTTATTGCAGCAAACGAACTTGAAGCAAACTCTATGGAAGTGCCAATCCTGTCTGCACTCAAAGAGTACATGAGTCAAGTTGAAGAAGTTGCAAACGACGAAGAGGAATAGACCTCTATCGCTTAGTAAACTTTGTAACGCTTACCGCTCCACTTTCTTCGTTTCTTGCTTGAAGGAAATAGATACCTGGTGCTAACGTAGCCAACGAGATATCGTTGTCGCTACCGAACCACACTTCTTTGCCTTCTCCATTGTAGATGGTCTTGGTTGTCCACTCTTCTGCTACGTGGATATAGTCTGTAGCCGGGTTAGGATGAACACTCACTGCTGTTTCGTCACGTACATCCGTTGTGCCAACAACAATGTTGTTATCTAAATCTGCAGTCCACACACCTCTACCGTACGTGAAAATAAACAGCTTTCGATCTGATGGACGAAGGCGCAACATTGAAATGTACACATTTGGTATGCGTTCTTCTTTGTGCCAGAAACGACCGCCGTTTGCTGTAACATACAATCCGAAGTCGGTACCCACCATAATATGCTCACTATTGGTTGGGTCTACTTCTATCCAGTTCACAGGCAGCAGCTCAGGTAAGTTGCCACTGATATCTACCCATTCAGGTTCGTCCGTATCGGCGTTCAAAATCTTCCAAATCTTTACGCGATCGTCTTCAAAATCGGTGTAACCGGTGTAAATCGTGGTTTGCTCTGAAGGATCTACTTTGATACAGCCAATGAAACCGCCACGAGCTTGGAATGGTGCTTTGGTGAAGAGTCGAACTTCATCACCGGCACTCGCTGTTTTCGCATTATCTATTCGGTATAGAATACCGGGACTACCACCAAAGTATAACGTTGGATTGTCTTCCGAAGTCATTGCCACAGAGTATAAACTTCCAGCAGTAGAGTTTGTGATACGCGTCCAAGTATTACCGGTATTGGTTGTTCGTGCGATGTAATTCTTAGTTGGGAAGTAAATCTGATCACCATCAACAGGGTTCATTTCAAATGGGTTGATAAACCAGAAATCGCTAGTGCCAACCGCACTTGTCAATTGGAAGTAAGGAGTTCTTGTCCACCCGCTTCCGGTCCAACGTCGCATGTTTCCGTATTGACTTGATGCGTACATCATTTGTCCATCGGGACTAACTGCCGTAAATGCACCATCACCACCAAATTGTTCTTGGAAGATCGAAGAGCCGGTTCTATTCCATTGAGTTCTGTTATCTTGATTTCCGATTATTACTTCTGTACCTGTCGGGAAATATGACCCACTATAAACTTGAGTGATGTTGAGTTTGCTGTTTCGATCAAGCACTAAAGAGCCTATTGTAGTCGTGCTGTATCGATAAATACCACCATCATTAAGGAGATAGACTGTATTCGTTCCCGGAACAAAAGCATGACCGTGGTAATCAACATGCCCTTGAACTTGGTACCGATTGCCATTCACGATAGACCAAGAGTTTCCACCGTTAGTCGAGTATGATGCATAAACTCCGGCTACCAATACAAAATTTGGATTCGTAGGGTGTACAGCTAGAATAAAGTTAAACCAGTTTTGGTCGAAGTTTCGGTTTACCAAAGATGGATCTCTCAATTTTGTCCAGTTGTTTCCTCCATCTGTTGTCTTGTAAACTCCTTCAATCTCATCCGTGCTTCCTGCGTTGTAACGCGCAAACGCAGCGTAAATAGTGTTTGGCTGACTCTCACTGGCTTCAACAACACATCTATGGAATGTACCAGTTGGAATGTTGTATTTCTTAATTACAGGTGTCTCCGCCTCATCAAACCAGTAAATACCATCGGCATATACAGAGAAGTATACACGTCCTGCAGCAGTGACATCCACATCGTATACGTCTCTCCCGGTTGTGTTGTGAATGAGCTCATAAGTCATCCCCCCATCTTGTGAACGGAATAGACCATTACCCATCGTACCTATGTATATGGTGTTGCTATCTGTTAAAGAACAAACGATGTCCCACGAATTCTTAAATGCAGGAACGTCGCTCGAATCAATATACTCAAAGGTTTTGCCTCGGTCTAAGGACTTGAATAAGCCATCTCCGCTGTACTCTATTCCTCCTGATTGCTTTGGTCGGCCTCCTGTAGCGTAGTAGATAATATCTGGGTTAAACGGATTTTGAGTGATGCTGGATACGGCAAGGTTAGGAGCCAAGTCGTCGTTGGGTTCCCAAGAACTTCCGGCATCATAGCTGTGCCAGATCCCACCGGTAGCTCCACCACAGATCAAGTGGTTTGCATCTTCACGATCAATAACCATTGATATTACCCGACCACCAACATTGTATGGCCCGATTTCATTTACCTCCGTGAAAAAACCAGTTTTTCCATGGAGTTTAGGAGTCTGAGCTTCCCACTGCTTCCACAGACCGCCAGGCATTTCACCTTTTTCGTTCTGCTTCATTTGGTAGAATTGCTCAAAGTAACCAACACCGTCTTCTTCCTCATATTCATATGATTCGGTGTTTTGGTTACAGTTTATACCAATTGAAATGACCGACACGGAAAGCAGTGTCGAGAGTACATATCCTTTTACGTTCTTGTTCATGTTTTAATCTTTCTTGCGATTAAGGCCTAGGGCATTGACCATCCATCGTGGCAGTCGTTTTTCCTGACCTCGTTTTCTTAAGTCGAGATACCAGCCAATTTTCTTTAGCACCGGAATCTTATGCGTTTCAACAAATTCGATAAGTGCACCATCCGGATCTTCAATGTAACTGAAGTGTCCGGCTGCCTCACCCATGTCAAATGAGTTGGAACTGTCAACTGTAAACGGAGAACCATTGGCTTCACATTTTTGTTTGAGTCCTGACATATTCGTTACATCAAAACACAAGTGGATGAAACCTAGGTCTCCCCAGTATCTATTTTCAAATATTTTGCGTGGTGTTCCAGTTGTGCGCTGAACAAGCTCTATTTCAGTGGGTCCAAGCAATTCACTGAATGCACCTTTTCTTGTTTCACTGTGTTGGAGCAACACTCTTCTAAATGATTCGGAGCTACCGCGTAAACCTGACAAGTCATCAAACGAATTAGTTTCGTCATAAACAACGGTATCGTAACCCAATACATTCTTGTAGAACGCAACCGACTTGTCTATGTCAGACACACCGATTATTGCACCTGAAACGCCTCCGTTGTTGGCAGATGTGCTTTTGAAAAACGAGGAGAATTCAACGATTTGGAAATAGTTACCGTATGGATCTTGCAGGAAGAAGTGTTTCATTCCATTTGGGTCTTTCTGAACTCCGTCGCTCAACGTACAACCTTTAGCTTTTAATTGGTTGTATGCTGCATCTACATCGGAGGACTTCATTTTACAGACGGTAATTCCCAAATCTCCTAAAGCAATTTCAAATTCAGCGGGTTGCGGTGTCCGGCTGGTGTACTGCCAAATTTCAAAACCGCCGCCGCCCTGCATGTTCAAGGCTAGAATTGCGTGACGGTCATGGGGTTTACCACCGGTGTAAGGCAACATGAGGTCTGCAGTTGCTGCTTCTTCAAAGATTGGGACATCCATCCCTAAGTTTTGACGATACCATTTCCACGCTTCGTGGACGTTGGGGATTCCTACCCCCATTTGCTGAATTCCGCTTATCATTTTTAGATTTTGCGCGAATATAACTTGTCGGTGGAAAGGGATTGTTTATCGAGGGTCAATTCCCGGTGCGATCTTCCAGAAAAGTCTTGGGAAATACTTGTGGATGTGAACGAGTAAGAGTTCTTTTTTACCTACTAAAACTTCACGTTTCTTCCGGTCGATTCCTCGTTTGATCTTCGCTGCACAGATATCTACATCCATCCCCTCTGCAAGCCCTTTGTCCATGGTTCCTGGTGCCTTACCGTCTTTATCTAAAGCGTGTTTGGAAATGTTTGTTTGTATTCGTCCCGGACAAACAATCGTTGTGTGTATGTTGTCGGAATAATGTTCAAGACCTATCGTTTCGAAGAAACCAAACAATGCATGCTTGGTAGCAGCATAAGCTGATCTTAGATGAAATCCAAATTTCCCGGATATACTACTAATCGCAACTATGTGACCATGTTGGGCTTCCACCATGCTTGGCAAGACGAGTTTAGTTAACAGTACAGATCCAAAGTAATTGATCTCGAAGAGCTTCCGGTCTAACTCTATGGGTGTGTCGATGGCTTTACTTCGCTGGCTGATACCACCATTGTTGATCAGTAAGTCGATCCGACCAACCTGATCTAATACTTCTGCAGCCGCTTGTCGTATGCTTTCCTCATTGCCTAGGTCAATCGTATGGATGTGAATTTCTGACCCTCTGGATTTGCAAGTAGTTCCTACCCGTTCCAGTTCGTCCTGCCGTCTTGATGATAGAACAAGCCGGGTGTCGGGACCTGCATATGCCTTAGCAAGTGCTTCACCTATCCCGGAGCTAGCGCCGGTTATCCAAACCGTTTTCAAAACTATTTGAGGTAAAAACTCGTAGAACCGATTCGTACTCCTTCCACATATGCATGAGCGACATAATCACCCTCGTTCATACCTGGAGATACGTCCCAGTAAAATGCCAATTTTTCGTTCTTATTTTGGAAGTCAAACACTTGTTTAGCCGTATAGAGTGACTTCTCACCGTTGTAATCAAACGTCCCGGATCCTTTTGCCGTATTATGCAGGGTAGATTTCTCCGGACCAATTATTTGAAGATAACATGTCTTGCGTTCTTTGTCGGCTACTGCATTGTTATCCAACGTGAACTCAACTTTAATCTTATCGGCGCGTGAAAGTCTGGACACGGCCTTTTCACCATTCTTTTTCATTTTAACTGCAGCACCTATGATAGTTTGAACCTCTAGGCGCTTTGCTATATCGAGTTGAATGTTGGCTTTGTTTAGATCACTCGCAATTTCTTCGTTCTCAACTTTTTGTCGCTTTATCTCTTGGTCTTTCGCGTATACTTCATCTTCCAGGTATTTGTTGAGTTTTGACAATGAGTCAACCTCATATTCGTATTGCATGATCATACGGTTGAGGTCTTTAATTTTCGACTCCAATCGTCGTACTTGACTCTCCGATAAGTCCTTACGCTTCAGTGCTGAACGCAGTTCGCGAACTTGATCGGCAATTAGCTGCTCTTTGATGTTAATAATGCTGTCAAGTTGCTGATTTTTACCTTTTTGCTCAACAAGTTCGAAGCTTATGTCGTCTAACTCACCATTCAGGCGGGCTATGTCTTCAGTCAAAACAACCTTTTCTTCTTCAAGAGTTTCATTTTCGTTTTGTTCGTTGAAGAGGCTAATAATTAGCCATCCGTTCACAATAAGCAAGGCTAGGATAACTAAAAACAGAATAACTCTGCTTTTCTTGTCTTTTTCTTCGTTCTTAAATGTCATACTACTTCCCGGAA
>CAJXLR010000093.1 GCA_913056425.1 uncultured Bacteroidota bacterium | reverse complement strand
TACCGGCCAAAAAGGTGGAAGAGATTTCCAAAGACCTGAGTTGGGAGAACTATGCAAAAGCCATATTAGCTTCGTAGTGTATGGCTCGCATTCTACTTCTGGATAGTTACGACTCCTTTACGTACAATCTTAAAGACTATTTGGAGCGTGCTGGGGCTGATGTAAGGGTTGTAACAAACGATCAAATGCCCATAGAGGAAATCGACCCTGATTCTTTCGATGGTGCTGTGCTTTCACCCGGGCCGCAAACTCCTGAAAAATCCGGGATATTGATGCCATTCATTGAGCGATTCATTGGGGATAAGCCTTTGCTTGGAGTGTGCCTCGGACATCAAGCTATTGGCAGGTATTTCGGGCTGCCTTTGGTTAAAATGGACGTTCCGGTGCATGGGAAAGTATCGCGTTTAAATCACAAAGAACACAAGATGTTTGAAGGCATTTCCGGTGGGTTTGAAGTTTGTCGGTACCACAGTCTGATATTGTCTAACGTGTACCACCCGGAACTAGAAGTGACTGCCACGACTGAAAACAACCAAGTAATGGCAGTTTCCCACAAGCACTTGCCTGTATGGGGATTTCAGTTCCACCCTGAGGCGATTCTAACCGAATATGGCCTTCAACTGATTACCAATTGGCACAATTTGGTAAAACTTAATCTGGCTTAGAAACATTATCCGGTTATTTTCGTTTCAATGGCAATGGTCGTTCACGATTTTATAACAACGGACTTCCCGGTTCTTAAACCAACTGACACAGTGCAGTACGCGTTGCTGATGATGGAAGATTTCTCCGTTACAAATCTTATCATAGTAGATGGCAGTCAACTCATTGGTTATGCTCATTATGCTCAATTGGACGATATGAACCCGGACATGCCATTGTCTGATCTCGTTTTTGAGAATAAGCCTGTTAGTGTTGATGGTGACCACTCGATAATCAATGCGTTGAAGCATTTTGCGGAAACGCACCTTGACCTGTTGGCTGTTGTCCGAAATGATATGTTCGAAGGAACAGTGTGGTCCAAAGATCTTGTCAATGCTTTAGGAAATAGCACAACTGCAGGAAATGATGGATCGGTGCTTTTGCTTGAGTGTGATATGTATGATTACTCCATCTCTCTCATCGGTAGATTAGTTGAAGCTGAGGATGGAAAGGTTCTTGGACTATGGACTTGGCAACCTGAAGGAGATCAAAAAATCCAAATTATGCTCAAGTTAAACATCAGACATATCGACAACATCGTTTCGGTGTTGCATAGTAATGGATATCGTGTGCTCCATCACGTGAACAACAAGACTTCCGAGTTGTTCGAAGACCGATATAAGTCTCTGATGAATTATCTCGATATTTGATCCGCTTTGCGGAAATCCCTAATTACCTTTCTTTTAGCAACGATTTGGCTTACCGGCTGGTCCACATCCGATAGCATCTGTGTGAGTTCAATCGAAATTCAAGGAAATCACAAGACCAAATCCTTTATCATTCTCCGTGAATTGAGTTTTGATACGAGCACGCTTTTATCTAAAGCCAGTCTTGTGTCTCATCACATACCAAGATCCACTGCAAACCTTAAAAACCTTAATCTCTTCAACACGATTAAAATCACGTATACGGTAAAAAATGATTGTGCAGCAATCGATATTATGGTTACCGAGAAATGGTATGTCTGGCCAATCCCCTTTGTTGAATTTGCAGATCGAAACTTCAATCAATGGCAGCAATTCGATTTTAATACGAACCGGACCAACTTTGGGTTGTATCTGTTTAAGTACAACCAATTTGGTCGCAACCACACGGTAAAACTTACTTTGGGTAGTGGGTATACACGTGCCTTTGGACTTGAATACAGAGCACCGTACATCAACGACAAAAAAACGATTGGATTTGATGTAGATACACGCTGGATTCGCAACCGTGAAATTCAATACGACCTATTGGGAAATCGTGAACAATTTCACCGGAACGATGATTCCGACCAAATCGAACAGTACCGATTTAATGTGGGAGTAAACTATCGCCCAAAGCTCTACGGAAGGCATAGGATATCCGCAGGTATTCACAATGTATTTGTCTCTGATTATACTCTTGACAGCTTAAACGTTGATTACCTTTTCAGCGGAACCGATTACCAAGGTATCCGATTGGGATATCAGTATCAGTACGACAAACGAAATAATAGGCTTTTCCCTTTACTTGGCACGTATGGAAATATAGGAATTGAGTGGCACGGAGCACAAGATAACTCGTACCTAACGCTCACCGGTAATTACACACGATTTGGGTCGTTGTTCCCTCAAGTAAACCGATTAAAAGCAGCATTTCAGGTAGTTGGGGAGTATAGGACTGCAAAGAATTTACCGTATTTCTTTGATCGCATTCTAGGCTACAACAATGTCGTTAGAGGATACGAACTGTATGCTTTTACCGGCCAAGGCTTTGCTTTGATTAAGCCAGAATTGCGCTGGATGCTTTTACAAGAGCGCATATTCAATTGGAAATGGCCTGTGTTGGGGAACTATCAGAAAATGGCAGCGGAGTCTTATTTCAGTGCGTTTATGGACTTCGGAGTCGTGGCAGGCAGCGACGAGAACGAATTACTCGGTTACGGATTCGGAATTAACACCCTGCTTTATTTAGACAAAGTCTTTAGATTTGAATACTCATGGAATCACTGGGGTGAGGCGGGTTTAAAAGTCCACTTCAAGCAAGCTTTTTAACATGAAAATCGGAATATATACACGCAGTCTACCCGAACCGGATCATGAACGGTATGTCCGAGAGTTTTTTGCGTTTTTATCGAAACAAGACGATACGATTTTCATCCATAAGAATGCCCAGGAAGTACTGCGTCGAATCAATTTCGAACATAACTTTCAGGTGTTTACAGAAACCAATGACCAACTCCCGTTTGATATACTGCTGAGCTTGGGTGGAGACGGCACGGTGTTGGATACGTTGCGCATAGTCCGTGGTTCAGGTATACCCGTACTTGGTGTTAACCTAGGTCGATTTGGTTTTTTAGCGAGCAGCAGATTGGAAGCATTTGAAGAAAATTACAACAATCTCAAAACCGGCAAATACAACATCGAGCATAGATCGGTAATCCAATTGGAAAGCGACCTAAACTTATTCGAAGGCTTTCCGTATGCCTTAAATGATTTCATCGTGCACAAAAAAGATTCGTCAAGCATGATTACCGTGCACGCTCGACTCAACCATGAACCTCTCACTTCTTATTGGGCAGACGGTGTAATCTTAGCAACACCAACCGGGTCCACGGGTTACTCGTTGAGTTGTGGAGGACCTATTGTTTATCCGGGGTCTTCAAGTTTTGTTCTTACTCCAATTGCCCCACACAATCTTACAATTCGGCCTATTGTTTTAAACGACCAAAGCACTTTATCATTCGAAATTGAAGGCCGCACCGTGGACTTCCTGGTAACAATGGACAGCAGATCTGAAACAGTACCCAAAGGCACAAAGCTCCGCATTGCTCGAGCACCTTTTGACTTGCACATGATTTCTCTAGAAGGCCAGACCTACACGCAAACTATTCGCAACAAATTGCTTTGGGGTGTTGACCGCAGAAACTAGGTCAATGATTTAATGAATGCAGAGGATGATTCTCGACGTCAATCATCCGTTGAACATATCCTATACTTGCACCATGGTAGTATATGGTATTCCCAATTGCAATACGGTTAAAAAAGCACGGACTTGGTTAGAGGATAATGGACTTGATTACACCTTTCACAACTATAAGAAAGAAGGTGTTTCCATTGAAATGGTAACGCGTTTTGTTGATAAAAAAGGACTTGATATTGTGCTTAATAAACGGGGAACAACATACCGAAAGCTAGATGAAACAACCAAAGATCAAATGACAAACATCGATGCAGCAATTCGTGTAATGAGTGAGAACCCATCGATGATTAAACGACCAATAATTGTACGTGATAATGCGGTTGTTGCCGTTGGGTTTGACGAAAACCATTTTAAAGCAACTTTTACAGCGGGATAGCGGTCTGTTTGATGAACACACAAGAAACAGCGTATAGTTTCGTTAGTGAAAAGCAATGCTTCTTGCATTAGACACGCAATTGCCGTTTCTTTGTTAGCTCGAGCGAATTATGAAAGCAGTACGATATAAATTACTGATTTTGGTTGGTTTGTTGATGACCTTTTCAGCAAGTCAAGCACAACAGTGGACACGTAAGTCTTCCTTGGAATTTGGTTTTATGGCCGGTGGTAGTAACTACAGCGGTGATTTGACTGATAAATATTTCGAGACTCAAGGCATCCATCCAAATGGAGGAATTCTGGTGCGTTACAATCCGGTTCAACGTTTTTCGTTCCATGTTGGAGTAAACTACGGTAAAATCTCTGGAGATGATCGCTGGTATTCCAACGACGAACGAAGAAGCTTTAGAAACCTTCACTTTCAAAGTGACTTATGGGATTTCCACGCAGCATTTGATTTAAATCTCAATACGTTTGATTTCAAACAACAACGTGGAGTTATACCTTACTTAATGGGAGGTGTTTCTGTATACAAATACAACCCACTCGCGCAGTTCTTTTATCAGCCAAATTCTTGGCAAAACTTGTCGAATGACGATAGCTACGAAACCTTAGAATCCCGCGACGGAGACTGGGTTGAGCTGCAACCATTAGGAACTGAAGGTCAAGAAACCACAGAGTACAACGATCTCAGAAGATATTCGCTAACACAAATCGCAATTCCGGTTGGAGCGGGTATTAAATTCCGAATGAGCAAGAATTGGACACTTGGGCTTGAATACTCCACACGTTTTACGTTCAATGATTATTTGGATGACGTGAGCGGCGAATACGGAGAACTCGTATTCTTAGAAGCACAATACGGTCCGATGAGCAAAGCTATGGCCGACCGAAGTGCCACTGAAAATCCGGCAGGTTCAGCTCGTGGTGACGAAAACAAACGCGACCTATACAACATTTTTGGTATTACGCTGACCTACAAGATTATCCAGTCGGGTGAAGTTTGCCCAGCATTCCAATAATCTACCTAATTGGTCATATTTCCGCGGAACGTCAAGTAAACTCTGTAGGCATTGAATATCTTTGCAGTACGTAACAATTCCGGTTACGTGACGTTGTAGTGCTAAATGGTGTCTTTGCGCAAACATATCGCCCTTCTATCCATCCTTATAACAGCAGGTTGTAGTACCAGTGCTCAGAACTGGGAATTTGGAGGTATGATTGGGGCAAGTAATTACCATGGCGACCTCGCTTACAACATTGTGCCCAAAGAATCACACATGGCGCAAGGTATTCACATCCGATACAACTTCACCCCGTATTGGTCGTACAAACCGTCGATTATGCACTGCAAAATCAGCGGTTCAGATGCGAATTTCCCGGAGTATCAGATGCGAAATTTGAGTTTCCAATCTGACATTTGGGAAGTAAGCAACGCGCTAGAATTCAACTTTGTTCCATTCGGTTCAAGGATATTAAGTAAGAACTTTTCATCCTATGCAACGCTTGGGATAGCTGTATTCCGCCACAACCCAAAGACCGAATACGAAGGTGAGCTCTACACATTGCGGAACCTGCGCACGGAAGGCCAAACCAGTGAGACGCAATATGGTCTGTTGCAATTGGCCATACCTTTTGGCGGAGGTGTGAAATACAACATCAATAAGAACATTGTTCTTGGATGGGAACTGGCGTGGAGAAAAACATTCACCGATTATTTGGACGATGTATCTGCCGTTTATCCCGATTTGGATGAACTAAGAGACCAACGAGGCGATCTTGCAGCGAATCTTTCTGACAGAAGTTGGGAGATGGATGGTGTTGGAGCACCTCAATCAGTTGCCGGTGATGAACGCGGCGACCCAGCAATGAAGGATTTTTATTTCTTTACGGGAATCACTCTCACATACCGGCTTACTCCTATCACCTGTTGGCCGAAACGTAAACGCGAAATAATCTGGAAGTAACGCATGGCGGTCAATTCTCAATTGGACATGGGGCGTATTCCAAAGCACATTGCAGTGATAATGGATGGCAATGGACGCTGGGCTAAGAAAAAAGGGAAGTTTCGTGTCTTTGGACATCAGCACGGTGTTCAAGCAGTTCGCGAAGTTGCCGAGGGATGTGCCGAGTTAGGTGTCGAATATCTTACCCTGTACGCATTTTCAACAGAGAATTGGAACCGACCTAAAATCGAGGTGAATGCGTTGATGACTTTGTTGGTGAAGACCATCAAAAAAGAAACGGAAACACTGATGAAGAATGATATCCGGCTAACAACAATTGGCCAGATAGACTCACTTCCATCCGATTGTCGAGAAGAATTACGTCAAGCAATTGAAACTACTCGCAACAATAAACGTATGACTCTTATACTAGCACTTTCATATAGTGCAAAATGGGACATCGTTAATTCTGTGAGACACATAGCAAAACAATA
>CAJXLR010000092.1 GCA_913056425.1 uncultured Bacteroidota bacterium | reverse complement strand
CTGAAAGATCATATCCAGATATAGAGAACGTAATATCAACATTGGGTTTCACATCAAAACCACATTGCGGTAGATTCTTGAGTTGGACACAGAACGAATATCGACCTTCACTTACCGGAACAGTAATACTATATACCTCTGCACTGCCAGTTCCTCCTGTTTGTCCATTGATAAATAGATGGTTGTTATCACCACAACCTGTGCTCCAAGTAGGTGATATGGTTTGTCCTAACGTTCCGGATGTGATTGCATATTCTCCAGGGACTACCGAAGCAACGTCAATAGTAGATTGTTGTTCGTAATCCGATGTAATGGAACCGTTTGCATTGTTGAAGTTCCCGTTCCATATATAATTATCCAAACTTCTGCAGCATACCGGAACACAGTCAAATTGCACGTCGTTGTCTTCCCCAGCATTCGTATTGAAGTCGTTAACCGTGATAGGAAATCCATTTAAGTCGAACAGCATTTGCACTTCAAAATCAAAAGGACCGGAAGTATTGGGGAAATCATCCACAGACAGGGTAATGGTGAAGGTTTCATTATCCGTATTCACATTTATTTGTGAAGCATCCAAGGAGAGCGTTGTAGGTGTTCCGTTGTGATAAACAACAGCCGTGAGGCTTTCAAAATCTGCTTCATCGCAGTTAATCGCTGGCGTCAGGTATGAACCCGAAATGGTAAAGAAACCTGTAGTATCAAAACATGGATCTGTATTATTTAGATCCAACCAGCCAGTGGTATTGCAGGTGTCTTGGACGCATTCTTCACAGATATCATCGACATATGCGTATCCGAAGTGAGCCCCTGCACCACAATCGGTAACGTATATTTCCAATGTTACTGTGTCTCCTACTTCTCCCTCAACTTCGAGACTTGTACAATCCCAGTCTTTGTACATCACACTGTTAAACCCACATCCATAAGTGTTAGGGTTCGTGACCTCGTTCAGAAATGGGTTTGAAGACAATGCTACTTGGCAAAACTGATCCAATACATTTCCATTTTCGTCACGTGCCATTGCAATAAACATAGGTTGTTTTTCTGAACTCACATGGTTAGCGTCTTCAAGTACTAGAGCATAGTAAAACGTTAAATCCTGATTAGTCGAGGTCAACACCAGTTGTTTTGATAGCTTGTTCACACCGTGTTCTGGCAAGCACTCGGGGTCTGGATTGTTCGAAAACGGATTCTCCAACGGGTCAAACTTGTTAATACGCATTGCATAGGTTCCGCTGTTCACACGGTCAATTCCTACAACAGGGTCTGCTCCCGTGTTATCGACAATTCTGAAATTATCAAAGTTACTACCATACATTTCAGGGACGTAAGGGAGAATAGTTGGGTCGAAATCACAATGTCCACCAGTATAGCCATCACCTTCTATTGCATTGTCGGATTCTAACAAATAGGTAGCTGCACTACCTGTCTCAAAGTTACCGTTGTGACAACCATCGAATGGTGGTCGGTAGATATCGCGCGCAGCTGGGTATCGCTCGAAATACTTCCGCTTCCAATAACCTCGTTTAAAGGTTTTAACTAGGCTCGCTTTCTCGGAATCGGTGTACTTATTTGGATGATCTTCGTTTGGGACGAGCTTCTTTATAAAAGCATTTACCTCGGACTGTGGCGTGTTCCTTAGATTCGAGTTGATAAACTTCTCAATTTTAGCGTCTTCAGCCTTCATCTTTTTCAGCTGATCGGCATAGTTGGTTTGAGCCTGCAGGTTCGAAATAGACATTACGAGACACAGGCCCATTAGGGTCTTAAATAGCTTTAGCATTTTTCTTGTTTTTGTAGTTGAGCCTACTCTTTACTGAACCAACAGCGAGTTTTTCGGCATTCACTCGTAACGTTACATTTCATTTGTCTTGAGAATGTCCGAAGGGTTGCATAAGGAGGTGAGAATGGAAAATTTAGAATGGAAGGTGTAGGGTGGAAAGTTGAAAATTGAAAATTGAAAATGAAGAATGCACTAATGTCATCCTGAATGGCTGATATTTAGAGTTACTCAAGCATTCACGCATTATTGTTTCACAGGTATCGAATCTTCTTAGGTGCGGTTTTAACCCACCGTTTTTGAGCCACGAGTGTTTCTGGCTGAGACGTAAAGGGAATGGAAAATTGAAAATGGAGAATGGAGGGTGGAAAGTTGAAAATGCCAACGTTTTTCTGAGTGGCTAATATTTGAATTACTCAAGCATTCACGCACTCACGCATTATTGTTTCACAGGTATCGAATATTCTTAGGTGTGATTTTAAACCACCGCTTTTGAGCCACGAATGTTTCTCGCTGAGACGTAAAGGGAATGGAAAGTTGAAAATGGAAAATTTAGAATTGGCTAACTGTATATCCCTAAATTGAGTTGACCGGTTTATACTTATTGATACTCAAATATAGTTAATACTGGTTTGTTGTTAGTCGAACTCCATTGGTGTTCAAAACGTATGGGAGTTTCTCTATTTAAGTTGTTGTGTATTCTGTTGTTATTATAGTTCCTAACAGCCTTGTTGACACATCGCTTTAGATCATTAAATGTTCGTGGATCCCAATAATCAATGTACTCCTCTTTGATTGTCCGATGAATACGTTCTGCAAAGGCATTTTCTTGTGGGAGCTTACCCATGCTAATGGCTACATTGTTTTGCTCAAGGATGCTTGTGTAGTGTTTGCTTCCATACTGACTTCCTCTATCTGAGTGGTGGTACAGTGGAGGTGGATTGTTTTTTAAAGCCCTTGTTAGAGCGTTAACGTTAGCCAAAGCCAGCATGTGGTCTGATATGCTGTGACCAACAATTTTCTTGGTGTACACATCAATGATGAAGACCCCATAATGGTGTTTACCACCAATTCCAAAATAGGTAATATCGGACTGCCATACCTGATTGGGTGCATTGACCTGAAGGCCGGCAATTAAGTTAGGGAAGTACGTTTTCCCGGGGTAGGTAGTCTTTCGGTGATTACGCTTTCGCTTGAGCCCATAACCAAAAGCCATACACGCTTCAACAAAGCGGTCTCGACCGATAAAGTCTGGTTTTAACGTATAGTACATTTTCTCAACCCCACAACCTGGGTGTGCCTTACGAATGGCGTCAACCTTGTCCATTAGGTCATACCACTTAGTGTCTAGTTGTTCTTGGCGCCTTTTACGCTGATGCACGGCTTGTTTGCTTATCTTCAATTGACGATAAACAGCATTCATGCTGTAGCCTAGCTCTTTTTCTTGGAGCTTCCAGATGGTGGGGTGTCGGAGTTTTTTTTGATGTCGATGTCATATCGTTCCTTGGCTAAATCAATCATGGTCTCATAGTAATCTACCATAATCTGTTTTTGTCCAACGATACGCTCCAGATCCTTAATGCGCTTCTCGAGATCTTTCACTTTGGATGATGTACTTTTATTACTCTCCACTACTCGATGTCCTTTTTTGTTAAATCGTGAATATCGGTAAATCCAGTTGTAAATCGTTTGCACAGACAAATTATACAAACTACTTAGCTCGCAGACGCTGTATTGACCACTCTCAAAATCTTTAACAATCTGGTGTTTGAAACTCTCTTCAAACTTCCGTCGCTTTCGAATTTTTCTTACTTGTAATGACATGTTGACTTTTTAAAATTGTGGTCAACTTATATCAGGGACGTACAAACCTAATGGCCAATAGCCAACAGCAAATGGCGAAGACATGCGCATTATTTTCACTGTTCAAGATAAGACAGCGTCATAGGCACATTGTCGGTTTGTACCACATCCGGTTGTAAATCCAGCGCTCGTGGGAAGTCCTGCCGTATTTTTAAGCCATAAAACACAACGTCTAAATCATTGGATCTCGCTAGTTCTACGGATGCTTCATCCTCGTCCAAAAAATGCGTAACAAAGCCGTGTGCACCAATATCCCGCAACTCAGTTATGTTTGATTCATTGATGTCTATCACCCACATCCATTTGAGGTTTGGAACGGAATGGTTAACTCCTATCTCGAGATGATCTAATTCTGGTGACTCAATAAAAACTCGTTCAGGATGTTTGTACTTCGAGATTTCTTGAATAAGACTTTCAACCAAAATGGTATCATAGTCCTGATCTTCTACTTCTTCTTGTGGCTGAATATTCAATGAAATCCAATATGCTGCATCAAAGCCATTCAGATATTCAACTAATTCCGCAAGCGACCATATTGAATGTTCACCTGTAAGGGCTGTTCCTTTTCCGGAGTACTGAATGCCTCCTACTTCTTTCAAACTGCGACTACTGATATACCCCGACTCATTCGTGCTCGACTCCAACAAATCATCGTGGTACAATACAATTTGGTTATCTGAGGTCAATTGTACATCCACTTCAATACCATCCGCACCTTGTATCTCAATTGCCCGACGAATACTGGCCTCGGAATTGGGTGGCAGGTGATTGTTAAGTGTTACAAAGCCACTTCCACCATGTCCAAGAACCACTACTTGGTCACGCTGAATATCAGGGTAGTAACATGAGGTTAGTCCTACTACAATCGATATGAAATACCAAAGCTTACGCAATACGAAAATCCACCTATTACATACGAACCATTTGGCCCGCTTTCGTTAAAAACACCAAAACTCACAAAACTATCTGCACCCCATCGTTCACTTAAATCATATTTTACATCATATCCCACATATGCCTCCGTAAACCTGCTGAGCAACGAAGGGTAAAACAATGTCAACAAATGCACATTAGACGTGAGCTTTTCGTTGGACGCAAGCTCATAACCCAATTGACCGCACAAACCGGGAGCTTGAGACCAAGGGAAAGCGGCTTGACTGTAATTCTGCAAAATTCCAAGTCCATAGTTAAAACTCGAAACTTGACGATTATATGTTAAGGTTTGAGATACACCGCTGTAAGACGTGAGCACATTCGTTTGTAACCAATTGGTTTGAGCATTGGAAACCAAACACCACATGATCAGGAGTACCGCAATGGAGATACGCATAATCAAAAGTAAGCTAGAACCTGTAACTAAACGACAAACTTGGGAGAACCGGCAATTGATTGATGCGTTTATATTTCACTCGATCAAAGTAGAAGATGTTATCACGGTTGTAAATATTCGTACAACTCGCAATTATCTCAATTTTCCGGTTTTCGTGATCCTTAAATTCAATGGTGCGTTTCAAACTTGCATCTAACCGATGATAATATGGCAATCTGCCTCGGTTCAAATCATCATACGCCACAATAAAATCTCCGTTCGAGGTTCGATAGTCTTCGGACAGACCATCGGAGAACGTAATGTTCTCGTAGAAACCTTGAGTTAGCGTAAATGGGAAACCACTTCCAAAATTCCACCGAATATTTGCTTCCCACTGTTTGTCTTCACCCAAAGCATAAGACGTAACCACATTCATGTTGTGTCTTCTGTCAAAATGCGGCTGATACGTGCGAACGCCATCGTAACGGGAAACATTATTGTAAGAATAAACCAGCCATAAGTACCAACGATCGGTCTGACGTTTATAGGTAACATCGAAACCGTAAGCTAAACCTGTCTCCACGATAAAGTCTTTCCGCAAGAACTCCGGCTTGTCCAAATTCTCTTGATTATCATCGTAAATCTTATCACGGTTAATGTTAGTGACTTGGGTAAAGTCCTTAGCATACCCTTCAATGTTCACGGATGCAAGACTATCTACATCAATTTCAAAACCACCTACCAAATGATTCGCAGTTTGCATACGGTGGTTTACCTCTTTTCTGTTTCCAACCGTTTTTGGTAAATCCTCTGGTCCACTCAAAAAACCGTAGAATAAATTCACTACATCTCGGTCGCTGGATGCGCTAATTAGGTTCTGACTGTAAACACCAGTTGCGAGCTTGAATCGCAAGATTTCAGAAATCAACCATTTAAATCTCAAACGCGGTTCAAAACTCGTGTTTCCCAGTGACGCGTAGCGCTGCATACGTAGTCCTGGCTCTAAGATAAACCTATTTTGAAGCTTCGTATTGTAGTTAACAAATGCGGCTAATTCGGTCGTGTTATCCTCTTGTGTAATCTTCCGATTTACCGAGTTGTACAACTGGAAGTTGGTTTGGAATCCATTCAACTCCATACCATATTTCAGTTGCGACTTCTTATAGAAGTATGTAAAGTTTAAACCTAGGTTGAATCCGTTAATGCCTGACTGGCGTGGACGCTCATCGGTCTCAATCTGGTCGATTTGATAATCTGAATAGGCGAAGAAACCATCGATTACGTTTTTTGATTGGGACGGAACCAACAAAAATTCACCACCAAATCCATTCGACTTCCAGTTATAGGTGGTTGTATTCGGGAAGTCAACTAAATCGTTGTAATCGAAATAGAACAACTTCAAAAAGCTGATAAACGCGAATACCGTATGTTTCGTGGACATTTGGGAAGACGCTCACGAAAAGATAAAATTACCAGTATGTTATATCCCGATGTGTTGTCCATGTGCATGTCCAAATCTAGAAGCCCAACACTATTTCTGCAGAAAATGTCCAAAAAAATCTAAAGTTCGG
>CAJXLR010000091.1 GCA_913056425.1 uncultured Bacteroidota bacterium | reverse complement strand
GATGCTGTCCCGATTAGTGTTTAACTTGTCTATGGGGAGGGGTTTATTGGTATTCCCTCGCCAAATTCCATCAAAAAATCAAGGGAAAATCTCCTGACGGAGCACTTGGGTCTCCCACGACAAATATGCTCGTAATGCTTCATGGTTTGATGCATTGATGCATTCAATCATTAACCTACTTTTGTAAAAAATATCCGTGTGGACAAGCAACTACTTTTACTCATCGCTCTCGGTGCCGGAATAATAATTTTGATCTCTTCCATCATATGGCGCAAGAAAAAAAAATTGCGCTTAGTCTTAGGAATAACAGGGATTCTTATAGGCTTGTTGCCTTTGCTTCTTTACCTGGCATTAAACCTATTTACTTTCATCAAAGAGCGTCCATTTGTTGGGAATTACGAGGGAGATACTGGTATACAAGGTGTTGCATCCTTGGACATTTTCGATGATAATACCTTTACCTTACGCTCTGACTCTTGCAGTTTCGGTTTTGTTCAAGGCACCTGGTCGTATGAATGGCAAAGTGGCGCTTTAGTCTTTGAATCGACCAGTCAAAATATGGGTAAAGCGGTAGCTCTTAGCACAGACTCAATCAAGTTTTCGAATGTTCCGGTGTGCATCAAACTGGTCCGAGAAATGACTGTAGGTAAAACAGGCAAGCCATTAAATTACCCGACTATCGAGCTGGACGATACGGATTATTAACCAACAAACTGTTTCAAGAATTCGGGCTTTCTGCGAACCGCAATCTCAACTTCATCTCCGTTGGCCATTTGCGCATAGCCCCCTTTTCCTTTTCGGTATCCGTTTACATGCTCAAGATTGATTAAGTAGCTTTTATGCGCCCTGAAAAATCCGGATTCTCCTAATACTTGATCAAAATGTTTCAAGGTTTTGCAAATGGTTTTTTTCTTACCATCGGCGAAGAAAAAATCGGTTAAGTTGTCGTTTGCTTTACAATAAACGATGTCTTTTAG
This sequence comes from uncultured Bacteroidota bacterium, assembly GCA_913056425.1. GTDB lineage: Bacteria > Bacteroidota > Bacteroidia > NS11-12g > UBA9320 > UBA987. The sequence goes on along the minus strand of CAJXLR010000091.1, from coordinate 5,564 downwards.
CTGAGCCACCTCAAACCCTTCCATTTCCGGCAATACAATTCGCTTTAAGCGGTGCTCTTCAACCTGTAAATTGGTTTTTAGTATTCGTGCCGACTGGATTAACTGATTTTGCTCTATTTGCTCAGAAACGCGTTCTACCGCTTGAACCAGCTCATCTATATCGACAGGTTTTAACAGGTAATAAGCCGCACTCAGGTTTAATGCCTGAATGGCATATTGGCTAAATGCCGTTACAAAAATTACCTCAAAATCAATTTCCTCAATCTGATCGAGTAAGTCAAATCCACTTCCGTACGGCATTTCGACGTCCAAAAACACAAGCTGTGGTCGTTTCTGCTGAATCAAGTTTAACCCCTCTTTAATATTGTCCGCCATTCCCAGAACTTGAACCGAAGGGCAATACTTTGTCAGGTAGTTAAAAAGTGTTTCACGACTTACCTGTTCGTCCTCAATTATTACTGCACTAATTTCTTTCATATTGTTAGCTCAAGATCCCTTTCATTTACATCGAGCTTGGGCATTATCAACTCAACTCGAGTGCCGGAACCATCGTCATTCAAATCACTTATTGTACATGAAATGTTTATCTGATGTACTTCGTTGAGCAACTCCAACCTGCTGGTTGTATTCTTAATTCCGGTTGATTTACCTTGTTTCTGATGTTGTGTTTTGAGGCGCTTTGATTCTTCTCTGCCGATACCATCATCCTCCAAAACAATTCGAACCCTCTGATCCTCGTTTAACACGCTCAATTGAAGGAAGCCTTTACCCTGCTTATACCTCAGTCCGTGCCAAATTGCATTTTCGACATAAGGCTGAACCAACATGGGTGGAATCAACAACTGATTTGATTCTATAGAAGCATCGATAGTTAACTCATAGTCGAACTGACTCTCGAATCGCAGATGCTCCAAACGCAAATACCGATCTAACACTTCCAACTCATCTGAAAGCAGGACGAAATCATGTTTACTGTGTTCCAAAACAGAACGCATCAGCCGAGCAAACTCAGACAAATACTTGTTTGCACTTCGTTCATCACTTTTCGAAATGAAACTATTTACAGAATTCAATGAGTTGAAGATGAAATGTGGATTCATCTGGGATCGCAACGAACGAATCGACAAGAGCTTGTTAGCTATCTGCTTCTGGCGGTAACTACGGTAAAAGAAAATCAACCCTGCAAATACAAGGAGTAATACAAAACTAAGTATATAGGTGATAGTACGTTGTTGCTCTACCTGGGCTTGGTCCAGTTCTCGTTTTTCCTCTAGTAGCTGAATTCGTTCTTCATCGAGTTCTTTGTCTTTAATCAAGAGAGCTATCTGGTTCTCTTTGTCTGCAAACGAGGCATTCTCCAGAGCCTTTTCGTTCAGCTCCTTTTCCTTTTTTGCCAGCAAATCCTCTTGGACTTTAACGTATGTCTTAAAAGAGTTCTTGGCCTGTTCCACATTCCCGAGTTGAATATACGCTTCCGACAACGCTTTATACGTTTCCCCCGTGCCTTGCACTTCTCCCACCTCTTTTGCTAAGTCGATATTCTCCTGCAGGTATGGGATGGCCTCATCTGCCTTATTCATCAGAATGTAACTATTCGCGATATCTTGATTATTCGACATCCAGTTTGAATAGTCTTTCTGTTCAACGGATATTTTTTTAGCTTTTTTGTTAAACTCAACACTCTTACTGTGTTTACCCATTGTGTTGTACGACCGACCAACATTCTCGTACGAATTTCGCTGGGTCATGACTGGTGCGGTTTCAACCTTACCCGCTAACTCAAGGTATTCCATCGCCTGTGTGGTATCATCCAAACCGGCATAGGACCTACCAAGATAGTCGTACATCAAGAGCAATTTATCCTGATTGTTCGACGCCTTATAAACCACCACTAACTGATTGAAATATGCATTGGCTTTCTGATAATTCTTATCGTTAAAGTGAAGTATCCCAAGTTGTTCCTTAGCATAAGTCTCATCAGCACGTGCTTGCCTTGATTGTGCCAAATTTAAATATGCTTCGTAGTGCTGAATAGCCTCCCGCACCCGATTAGCCTGAGTCTCTGCGTTGGCTAAGTACCTCAGCGTTTTATAGTAGGATGGGTTTTCATCCAGCTTCTTAAAAAGTCTTAATGCTTTGGTGAAATAATTCACCGACGAGGAGTAGTCTTCACGTTTAAAATGAAGGGTGCCCAGTGACTGATAGCAAAATGCTTCACCACGTTTGTCCTCCAGCAAAAAACTCAGTTTTAACGCTTCTTGAAGTTTCTCAACCGCTTTTCCCGAATTTCCTTCGTTGAGGATATTGTTTGCCTCGTTGACCAATTGATACATCTCAGCTTCCTGATTGTACTTTTTCTCGATCGATTTTAAACGCAAAGAACTAGGCACTTGCTGAGCTCCCGTGCTCAAAGCAAGACCAAGTAATACAAGTATAAACAAAGGCTGGAGTCGTATCATTTTCAGCTTCCTAACAAAGGTAGGGATTAAAAACACCGCTTCTTATCCCGTTAACTAAACGAACATCTACGTTACCTCATTGCGCCTGTATTACTCCTGAAAACAAGCGTTTCTTGAGTAAAAATTATAAATATGAAACGCCTAAAATTCACCCCCGTTCTTCTAATTCTAGGACTTGCAGCCTTGTATTTTTTCAACTCAGCGCAAGCTTCACTTGACCTGAAACCGAACAGAAACATAGTGCCAACACAAACCGCAGTAGCCCCGATGCCAGAACCCGTAGTTCACGGTACCGATAACACAAGCGTAAGTCACCGAATACAAGTTGCCTTAATATTAGATACAAGGAATAGCATGGATGGACTCATCGGGCAAGCAAAGTCCCAACTTTTTACGGTTGTTAACGAGCTTGTGAAAGCGCAACGAGATAGCACCTATGCCGATGTTGAAATCGCTTTGTATGAATACGGGAATGATGGACTGTCCGTGAGTTCCGGTTACGTACGAAAAGTAATGGACTTCACCACGAGTATAGACGACATATCGGAAAAACTATTTGCACTGAGCACCAATGGAGGCAGCGAGTACTGTGGTAAGGTAATCACCACGAGTTTGGACCAACTCGAATGGACTGAATCAGATTCTGCACTCAAGATCATCTACATCGCGGGTAATGAAGGTTTCGACCAAGGACCTGTTAACTTCCGAGAAGCGTGCGCTTCAGCGACGGCAAACCACACCATTATTAATACGATATTCTGTGGCAACTACAACGAAGGTGCCCGTACCGGTTGGGCTGAAGGCGCTAAGCTTGGCAACGGGGAATACATGAATATCGACAGTGATCGGATTGTGGTTATGCGCAGCTCCCCCTACGACGACCAGATAAATCAGCTAAATATGCAGTTGAATAACACATACATCTACTACGGGAAGAAAGGCCGTAGCTATAAACTGAAACAAGAAACTCAAGACAAAAACCAAGGAAGCATTTCACTTGCAAACTCTGTAGTTCGAGCAAAGTCAAAATCATCCAGAATGTACGATAACCGCATGTGGGACTTGGTGGATGCATTCAAGAACGATAGCACCGTTTTGAGTGATATTGACAAGTCTACATTACCCGACAGTTTGAAATCTAGCTCTGACGATGAATTAAAGCTTGCTGTGAATAAGAACTTGAATCAGCGTTCTGAAATTCAAAAGCAGATTAACGATTTATACAAAGAGCGTGAAACGTATCTCGCAAAAAATGTAGAAGTAGGTGAAGGAGAAACGCTTGGACAGCGCATGGTAAAATCCATGAAATCACAAGCAAAGCACAAAGGCTTTGTATTCAAAGAAAACTAACCAACCGGCTTAAACCCTTCAAATGCTTGTTTGCAGTTGTTGCAATAATGCAAGCTCCGGCATAACGTAGGACCGAAAGGGCTTTTGAGCTCTGTGTTCCTACTGTCGCAATAAGGACAGGGTGTGTCAGACAAGACATCCAATTCTAAGTATCCGGGATTTTGCTTTGGTGGTGCTAAACCATGTTTGAGGAGGGCTTTACGCCCTTCCTCTGTTATTAAATCAGTTGTCCAAGTGGTCTCAAACGTGGTTTTAACCGTTATCTCACCTAAATCGCTTTCTTTTTCCAGACGTTCTTTAACCATGTCTTCCATGATTTTGAGAGCCGGACAACCAGCAAATGTTGGAGTTAACGTAACATCAACGTTGTTCTCGTCATCAACTTGAATACCTGTGACTATACCCAAATCAACAATAGATATAGGGGGTATTTCCGGGTCTTTGACCTCCTTCAGGAAATTCCGTATGTCGTCTGATGTGACCGACTTCATGTCTACCAATCTGCTGATGGGTCGATAGCGTACACTTCCGTCATCTCGTCAAGTAGCGGCTGTAAGTGATCTGTGTGTTCACACTTTCGGCCACCATAAGACGGTGTTACATTCTCTGGAATAACCAAACCGCAATCGGTGAGTAGTTTGGTTACCTCTTGCAGCCACTGTGCTTGTAATGCTTCTTCTCCCTCAAAAATCCCTGCTTCTTTAAGCACGTCCTCGTGCTTCCCTGGCTCAAAGATTCCCAAAGCCAAAGGCCAGCATTCATTCAAAGCACTCTGCATACGAGCTTTGCTCTCCTCGTTACCTTGCGCTAGTTGCTTCACCCACGTGTTTGCATGCATGGTGTGATACTTTATCTCACCTTTAAACTTACGAGCAATCATTGCCAGATTCTCATAAGAAGAGTTGACAAGCATCTCGAAACGAATCGCTTCTGCCATATCAAAAAGGAAGTGGCGCATTAAGCTGAAATCATATTCACCAATTGGGTACTCTACAAAATGACAGCTATGGAACTGGTTCGCATTTCTGGTAAATGCCACTGTATCCGCGTCTGCCTCTCCCAGTTCGTGCAACAAGTTGTATAAATGTTCAGATTGACCCAACTTATCCTGAGCCATGCTACTGAACGCAATGTCCTCTTCTAGAATTGGACCAAGGCCGGTCCATTCACTATTTCTGTGCCCAATGATTAATTGATCATCAGCCATTTTATACAGCAAGTCCTTTGCTGCTTCGACGTGTGCTTCGTTAAAAAAATCCATGTCTAGACCTTCGTTTTGTTTCGTTCTTTATAAGCTTTGATACGATCCATCACTTTGTAGGTTGCTGGATCTCTGTGAATTTTCTCCGGTGTAGTCTCGAAGATATCGTCGTCGAAATAGTGAGTTGCCGTAACTTCACTACTTGGCACAACCCATAAGTTCGATGTTTCACCTCGTCGTGCGTATTGCTCTTTCGCGTATAACAAGGCCATGTCTGCGTTTGGTGCGTGCACGATGCCAACATGCAAGTGTTGTTGACCTCGTTTAGTTTGATGAAAAACTTCAAACGTTGGAAATTGATCCAATTCTTTTAACGGATCTATCGGGTCGTGATTAATCTTTGCCCGATCTATTCTAGGATCTAATGACTTAATCATTCTTTTACTACAATTTTAGTGGTATTGATTTGATCTCCTGAGAGTCTGAGCATGTATGCGCCCGATGACAATCCTGAGACGTCTATTTTAGTTTCTCTATTTATTGTTCCCGATAAA
>CAJXLR010000090.1 GCA_913056425.1 uncultured Bacteroidota bacterium | reverse complement strand
AATCAATAACCCACCGGCGGAAGGCACAGCAACTATCGAAGTATTTGCACAGCAATTTGCGTGGTATGTAAGATACCCTGGTGCTGACGGAAAACTTGGAAATGCCGACTACAACTTGATTTCAGAAAAATCAAACCCGTTAGGTGTAGCAATTCCTTACAAAGCAAATGAGATCTTAACTGAGCTTGAGGCAGATTTAGCTTACTACGAAAAAGCGAAATCAGAGTTACCAGCTAAATTGGGAGACTTAAAAGCAACTCTTGGTGGTTTAACAGGTAAAGACCTAGAGAGCCACGAAAAAGCGATAAACGACATCGAGTCTGGCAAAGAGGAAGCCTACTTCGATCTACAGATCCGACGCCGTAACACGCAAATTCGAAGAATCAAAACTTCATTGGCTGGAGAAGCCAAATTATATGTGGATGCTGCAAACGATGATATCGTTGGAGACGAAATCCACTTAGTTGTGAACGAACCGGTAACTATGAAGTTCCGCGGTCGTGATGTGATTCACAGTGCGTTGATGAAGGAATTTAGAGCACAAATGAACGTTGTGCCGGGTATCCCTACTCAGTTTACCTTCACTCCTACCGTGACAACGGCTGAAAAACGAGCACAACTTGACAACCCTGAATTTGACTACCACATCATTTGTAATAAGATCTGCGGGAACTCTCACTTCAACATGAAAATCAAGATTGTAGTTGAGAGTCAAGAAGACTACGACAAATGGATGAGCGATCAAAGCGCAACTTTCGCTCAAGAAGAATCAACCGAACCAGCTACCGAAGAAATATCAGAACCGGCAGAGGAGACAGAATCTGAAGAATCTGGAGCTGAAGAAATGGCAATGAATTAATCACAAACGATCTTTAAGAAGCAGTAAAATGAGTAACGATCACGGACATCACAAAGAAACATTCATCTCTAAATACATATTCAGTATGGATCACAAGATGATCTCCAAGCAATTCCTGATTACGGGAATTATCATGGGGGTTATCGGTGTAGCCATGTCAATCCTTTTCCGTCTACAATTAGCGTGGCCGGATTCCAGCTTCCCAATCCTTGAATGGTTGTTTGGTGAAAAATGGGCACCGGAAGGTCGATTAGATTCAGGATTCTATATGGGTCTTGTAACCATCCACGGTACGATCATGGTATTCTACGTACTTACAGCAGGACTTAGTGGAACATTCTCGAACCTTCTTATTCCATTGCAAGTCGGAGCTCGAGATATGGCATCACCATTTATGAACATGTTGTCATACTGGTTCTTCTTCCTATCGAGTGTTGTTCTGATGAGCAGCATGTTCGTTGAGACCGGACCTGCATCAGGTGGTTGGACTGTTTACCCACCTTTGAGTGCACTGGAGAAAGCAATGCCTGGTTCAGGACTAGGTATGACGTTGTGGTTAACTGCTATCATCCTCTTCATTGTATCCGCGCTTCTTGGTGGTATCAACTACATTGCTACAGTACTTAACATGCGTACAAAGGGTATGTCTATGAACAGACTACCTCTTACCATATGGGCATTCTTACTAACTGCCATCCTTGGACTTTTGTCTTTCCCTGTACTTTTGGGAGGTGGTTTGTTGTTGATGTTTGACCGTCTTGCCGGTACGAGCTTCTATCTATCAGACATATTCTTAGGTGGAGGTGTTGGAGCTCTTGAGCAAACCGGTGGTAGCCCAATTCTATTCCAGCACTTGTTCTGGTTCTTGGGACACCCTGAGGTATACATCATCATTATGCCTGCACTGGGAATCACTTCTGAGGTGATTGCCGTGAACGCTCGTAAACCAATCTTTGGATACACTGCGATGATTATTTCCCTGATGGGTATCTCGGTTCTTTCGTTCCTAGTATGGGGACACCACATGTTCATCACAGGTATGAACCCGTTGTTGGGAACCGTGTTCTTGATTATGACTTTGATTATCGCTGTTCCGTCGGCGGTGAAAACATTTAACTATCTGGCAACACTGTGGCGAGGTAGTATACGATTCACAAACGGTATGATGTTCGCTATTGGACTTGTATCGCTGTTCATCACAGGTGGATTAACAGGATTATTCCTTGGAAATGCTGCACTTGATATTACACTGCATGATACGTATTTCGTAGTCGCTCACTTCCACTTGGTAATGGGTAGTTCTGCGATTATGGGAATGATGGCCGGTATTTATCACTGGTATCCAAGAATGTTTGGTCGTATGATGAACAAAACGTTGGGTTACATCCACTTCTGGCTAACTTTCGTATCAGCATACTTAGTGTTCTTCCCAATGCACTTCCAAGGTTTGGCTGGTGTACCACGTAGATACTACTCGTTCAACATTCTTCCTGAATTTGCTCCATGGTTAGACGTAAACGTCTTCATCACGCTAGCAGCAATTCTTGGGGGTGTTGCACAGATTATCTTCTTGTACAACTTCTTCAGCAGCATCTTCGTTGGAGAGAAATCAGTTCAGAACCCTTGGGAAGCAAATACCTTGGAATGGACAGCTCCTGTGGAGCACATCCACGGAAACTGGGAGGGAGAGATTCCAACTGTTTACCGTTGGCCATATGATTACAGCCGTCCGGATGCGGATTCTGACTTTATTCCTCAAAACGTTCCGGATACGGGATCTAGTGAAGAGGTATATGTAAGTCCTACGAAACCGGATACCAGCGATGCGAAAGAAGTTGAAGAGAAAGACAATGTTATGCTCTTCGCTTTGATTAAAAACTGGTTTGGACTAGGAAGAGCGTAAGACTTGTTTAAGCCGAAGTTCTTTAATCGGTTTTCTACCTTCTCTGTCTGGAGCATAGTTATTCTATTCTTCCTTGGCGGTTTGGTACGAACAACCGGTTCCGGAATGGGTTGTCCCGATTGGCCGAAGTGTTTTGGCGTCTGGATACCTCCCACTTCTGCAGATGAACTTCCCAAAGGTTATGAACAAGACTATTTAAAAGAACGAAAAGAGAAAGTACACAAATTGGCGAATACGCTAGATAATATAGGTTGGGCTATCAAGGCTAAAGCGTTACGAGAGAATTCCGTTTCGATGGAACCTCATGCCTTTAATGTCCGTAAGACCTACACCGAGTACATAAACCGACTTTGGGGTGCGTTAACCGGTATTATCACGTTATTAGCCGCAGTATCTTCTCTTCAATTCATCCGAAAAAAAAGTGTGATAACGGTACTAACAGGATTGGGACTGTTATTCGTTTTGTTCAATGCATGGCTAGGCAGTGTTGTTGTTGACACAGATTTACTTGGTGGTGTGGTAACACTCCATTTTGTGCTAGCTTTCATCGCAGTTGCTTTCTTCTTGCTTGCGAACACATGGAACAAAAAAGCTGAAGGAAATTCGAGCAAAACCATTACTGTGTTGATCGGTGCTGGTTTGGTATTGTCTGTCCTGCAACTCATTACTGGAACGGGCGTTCGAGAGCTGGTTGATTCTGCGTCCAAGGTTGGATCTGAAATATCGATGGCCAACTACATGGAGATTCTAGGTGTAACGTTCAATATTCACAGAGTGCTTGCTCTTGTAAGTGGAGTAGTTGTTGTAATCGCCTATCTGCAAAACCGAAGTAAAACGAATCGCCCATTTACAAGCCTATTGTTGCTTCTTATGATTGGCGTTTTGATTGTTCAAGCATTAAGCGGTATATCCAATATACGATTTGGATTCCCGGTAATGGCTCAACTTATACATGTTACATTAGGTAGTTTAACCGTGGTTGGTTTCATATACCTAATGATTTTTGAGATTAAATCTAATCGCCTCCATGTCAACTAAATCGGTAGCGAACATATTGCCTTTGAGTATAGCCTCGAAAATTCGAGATTACCACCAATTGGCAAAAACGCGTTTGACCTTCACCGTTGTATTATCTGCTGTGCTAGGTTACTTGATAGCAGCCAACGGTCAAACCGAATTTACTGGTTTGTGGGCGTTGATTGTGGGAGGATTCTTAGTTGTCGCTTCATCCAATGGTTTGAATCAAATCATTGAGAAAGACTTCGACAAACTAATGGTGCGTACCAACAATAGACCGGTTGCCACAAATCGAATGTCGGTTCAAGAAGCAGCGATCTTCTGTTTAGTTGCTGGATTTGTTGGTGTTTACGTACTCGCAACATATTTAAACCAGCTAAGTGGATACTTAGGTTTATTTGCATTGTTGAGCTATGCATTCTTATATACACCGCTCAAGCGGGTAAGTCCAATCGCCGTATTTGTTGGTGCCTTCCCAGGAGCAATTCCTCCTCTATTGGGTTGGGTAGCAGCTACAGGAAGTCTTTCTTGGGGTGGATGGGCACTATTTGCACTTCAATTCATCTGGCAGTTCCCTCATTTTTGGGCTATCGCCTGGGTTTTGGATGATGATTACCAACGTGCCGGCTACAGACTATTACCTTCCAAATTAGGAAAAGATAAAAGATCAACCGCATTGACCATCTGGTACATTGCCCTCTTACTACCAATAAGCATGCTCCCATACTGGTTGGGCATAACGGGTATTGTATCGATGATAATTGCCGTTGTTGCAGGATTATTCTTCTTGAAACAAGGTATTCAGTTTCATAGAACCTGTTCAACCAAAGACGCTAAAAAACTGATGTTTTATTCTATAATTTATAACCCGGTAGTATTACTATCATTCGTTTTGGATAAAATTTAGATATGGAAGCAGCAGTACATATGGAAACGCACAGAGACAAAAAGGGTAAAATGCACCCAAAACAATTCGCTTTAATGCTAATGATTATTGGCATGGTGATGTTGTTTGCCGGTTTAACAAGTGCGTTTATTGTTCGTAAAGCAGAAGGTAACTGGTTCAATTTTGAACTCCCGGCGCAATTCGTTGCATCTACTGTAGCAGTAGTGGTGAGTTCTGCAACCATGATCCTAGCCTTCTATCATGCTAAGCGTGATAATATCAAAATCACACAGATAAGTTTAGCTGTGACATTTTTAGCTGGATTGTCGTTCGTATTGTTCCAGTACGAAGGGTTTATGGATTTAGCCGGACGTGGTATTTACTTCTCTCCTGACAATGGCAGCGAGGGAGGAATGGTTTCCGGATCCTTTATCATTGCGTTGGTAGCACTTCACTTACTTCACCTCGTTGGAGGTTTGGTGTTTGTTGCAATCGTATTTATCAAAAGTCTATTACTGAAAGTTCATAAGAAGAACACATTGTCCATTAGTATGTGTAATACATATTGGCACTTCGTGGGAATCCTATGGATGTATTTATACCTATTTTTATATTTTGCACCGCAACTTTAGAAGATTATGTCAAATCACGCTGTAAGCACAAAACCTACTTGGGCTGGAGGTAAATCCCCGTTCAAAATCAGTTATGGAAAACTGATGATGTGGTTTTTCCTTTTGTCTGACGCTTTTACTTTTTCATCTCTACTAGTTGGATACGGAGCCGTGCGGTTCTCGTTTCCATCAGCAGAAGAATCAGTACCGGCAGAAGTTCAAACCTGGGTAAAACATAACGTGGTACCATTTAAAACCGACAATCACGAAGCATTCCACGATCATGGTTTTGTTGAAAGCATGCAAATGAAAGGAGTATTCTCTGAGTCGCACTGGCCGGCTCCTGATATGGTTTTCAACCACTTCCCTGGTACTCACCTTCACTTACCTCTTATGTTCGTGAGTTTGATGACCTTCATTCTCATCCTGAGTAGTGTAACCATGGTACTTGCCGTGGAAGCAGGACAAAGGATGGAGAAGAATAAAGTCCAACTCTATATGCTCCTCACTATTGTTGGTGGTTTCATGTTCTTAGGCTGTCAGGCTTGGGAGTGGACTATGTTTATCGGAGAAGGTGCTAAGCTATTTACAAACCCATTTGGACCTGTAACCTTTGCGGCATTATTCTTCTTGGTAACAGGATTTCACGGATTCCACGTATTTAGTGGTGTTGTGTTAAATATCATTATCTACTTAAACGTATTGCGCGGAACGTATGAGCGACGCGGTCACTACGAAATGGTTGAGAAAGTTGGTCTTTACTGGCACTTTGTAGACCTAGTATGGGTATTCGTTTTCACATTCTTCTATCTGATCTAGTACACTTTAAGAAATTCCACCATGGCACATCAAAATAAAACTGTAGACATTCACGACGAAGAAAACTACGATCCAACCGTATGGGTACCAAAAGCACATTCGCATGGTACTCGCGCACTTTGGAAAACATTCTGGCTACTATTAGCCCTAACCATCATCGACGTTGTTCTTTACTTTATGATGGATCCGGGTATGTCACGAAACGTTACCTTCATCATTCTTGGAATTGTTAAAGCCGCTTTCATCGTTTATGTGTTTATGCACTTAACATACGAGCACAAGTCTCTCAAAATGTCCATCGTCCTACCCATGATAGGTGTGGTCTATTTGATTGTTCTCTTGCTCAAGGAAGCAGATTTCTGGAACTACCTGAACTGGTAATAAGATTTCTATGAATAAGAATAAGAAGGGGAAAATAGCGCTCGTTCTCTTCTTGGTGGTACCTGTAATTCTCTTTCTGATTTGGCAACAGGCAGAGGAGCGTTACAATGCCCTACCCTTCATGGGTACGTATGTTGGTGATACATCCATACTGGC
>CAJXLR010000089.1 GCA_913056425.1 uncultured Bacteroidota bacterium | reverse complement strand
AGTAAATATATTTACTCATGATGGACTAAATAAAGCTCTCAACTCAAGAAAAAGTAAAAATCAGATACGAATATTATGGCTACAAGAACCAAGGGCAATTAATCCACAAATTCATAAATTTGTGATTGATAATCATAATTTACTATTCAACAAGTACTTCGATTTTATTTGTTGTTTCTCCGGCGAGCAGTTGAATGATTGGCACCGAAAAAGCGGCTGTTTTTCCAGTACCGGTTTGAGCACTACCAATGATGTCGTGACCATTGAGCACAAGTGGTATTGCATTTTTTTGTATGTCGGTAGGATGGGTGTATCCAGCTTCAGCGATTGCGTCAAGCAAAGGCTTGGAGAGGTTTAAGTCGTTAAATGTCATTTAGTTGAATTAGGCGCTACAGTAGAATCGAATTGTTCCGGCGCCACTGAAGTGCCAAAGGTAGTTACAGTTTACACTACGCAATCCACATTAAACTTATGAGTGTTCAGCAACAAAAAAGCCGGCACACGGCCGGCTTCTCTGTAATCTTAAAACTAGTTATTTGAGGTCGAAGCGATCAAGGTTCATAACCTTCGTCCACGCTGCGACAAAGTCTTGTACAAATTTTTCTTTTGAATCTTCAGATGCATATACCTCTGCAATTGCTCTTAACTCAGAGTTTGATCCGAAAATTAAGTCGGCACGACTCGCAGTCCACTTAACATCACCTGTTGAGCGATCGCGTCCGTTGAAGCTTTCTTTGTCTTCAGACGCTGGCTCCCAGGCAACTCCCATGTCCAATAGGTTTACAAAGAAGTCATTGGTAAGTGTTCCCGGTTTGTCTGTGAAAATACCTGTTTTCGAGTTGTCGTAGTTGGCGCCAAGCGCCCTCATACCTCCAACTAAAACAGTCATTTCGGGAGCGGTTATCGTAAGCAACTGTGCTTTGTCTACCAACAACTCTTCAGTTGTTAACATGTATTTGGTCTTCAAGTAGTTTCTGAAACCATCTCCCATTGGCTCTAGTACCGCAAAAGATTCCGCATCGGTTTGCTCTTGGTTCGCATCCATTCTACCAGGTGTAAATGGAACAGAAACACTGTGGCCTGCTTTTTTTGCTGCATCTTCCACCGCTGCACAACCACCCAGAACGATCAGGTCGGCCATGGATATCTTTTTACCACCTGTGGCAGACTCGTTGAAAGCAGTTTGAATCTCCTCGTATTTCGCAAGTACTTTGCTTAGTTGACTTGGGTTATTCACCTCCCAATTTTTCATTGGCTCCAATCGGATTCGGGCACCATTCGCACCACCACGGCGGTCCGAAATTCGGAACGTAGAAGCTGAAGCCCATGCTGTAGTAACCAATTCATTGGTTGTCAACCCACTATTCAGGATTTCTTTTTTCAGCTTGGTAATATCAGCAGCGCTAACCAATTTGTGATCAACCGCCGGAATTGGGTCTTGCCAGATGAAATCGTCTTTAGGGATTTCCGGACCGATGTATGTTGATTTAGGGCCCATGTCGCGGTGTGTAAGTTTAAACCACGCTCGAGCAAACGCTAGGTTGAATTCTTCTGGGTTATCTAAGAATCGACGGGAAATCTTTTCAAATTCCGGATCAAATCGAAGAGACAAGTCTGTGGTTAGCATTGTTGGTTTGTGCTTTTTGTCTTCATCAAAAGCATCCGGTACAACCTCATCCGCATCCTTTGCTACCCATTGGTGAGCGCCACCCGGGCTTTTTGTCAACTCCCATTCGTGAGCAAACAAAGCCTTGAAAAATCCGTGGCTCCACTCGGTTGGAGTTTTGGTCCAGATAACCTCCAAGCCTGATGTGGTAGCATCTTTACCTTTTCCGGTTCCGTAATCACTTTTCCAACCAAATCCTTGCTCCTCAATTGGTGCTGCTTCCGGCTCAGAACCCATGTGAGAAGTTGGTGCCATACCGTGCGTTTTACCCAAGGTGTGACCGCCTGCAATAAGGGCTACTGTTTCTTCGTCGTTCATACCCATCCGACCGAAAGTTTCGCGGATGTCTTTAGCTGCTTTCACAGGGTCTGGATCACCATTTGGGCCTTCCGGGTTCACATAAATAAGACCCATTTGAACAGCCGCCAATGGTTTCTCTAGTTCGCGATCACCTTCATATCGTTTGTCGTCCAACCATTTGGACTCAGGTCCCCAGTATACATTGCTTGCTGGTTCCCAAACGTCCGTTCGGCCACCTGCGAAACCGATGGTCTCGAAGCCCATTGACTCAAGAGCAACGTTTCCGGCAAGTACCATCAAATCTGCCCAAGAGATTTTTTGACCGTATTTCTGTTTCACCGGCCATAATAATCGTCTTGCTTTGTCGAGGTTGGCGTTGTCAGGCCAGCTATTAATAGGGGCAAAACGTTGCTGACCCTCTCGAGATCCGCCACGACCATCACCGGTTCTGTATGTACCAGCGCTATGCCATGCCATTCGGATAAAAAGTGGGCCATAGTTTCCATAATCCGCCGGCCACCAGTCTTTCGAGTCGGTAAGGACCTTCTTGATGTCTTCTTTTAAACCGTTGTAATCCAAGCTGTTAAAAGCATCTTCGTAATTGAAGGACTCATCTAGAGGGTCTGACAACTCAGAATGTTGTCTCAAAACGCTTAGATCAAGTTGGTTTGGCCACCAATCTCGGTTAGTAAAACCATCCATGCTGGCATGATTGCCTGCACCGTGATTAACGGGACATTTTCCTCCGGTATCACCACCAGTGTGCTCTGTGTTTTCCTGTTTTCCGCAGCCTGCAAGGGCGATTAGAACGCCGGCCACGATGTACAACTTTTTCATACTTTTCTTTTTTATTTCGGGTTCATTGGGCGCAAGTTACCAAACAAGACACCATCAGAAAAATCGATAGTTTCCATGTTGCGATAGTTGTTAGCTATAGCCATACACGAGACATTACTTCATGCTTAGTCAGAATTGATTATTCGAATACATCGATGTAAAGTTCCTTAGATAGCGGGTTGTCCTTCAGGTGTATTACTAGGTTACCCAATTCATTCAATGGAAATCTTGGGTCATAGCCATGTTGTTTTATGATAGATCGAACCCTTGGCTCGAGATCTCGTGATGATTGAAGTTTACAAGGAACGTTTCGAAGAGATTGGACATCCTCAATAATTGTTTGCAAATCTGAAGGGGACATCTCGTTTAAACTCGTCAGTTCATTTAAACGCCTAACTTGGTCCATAGAGAGCAGCTCTGTCTCACAATAACTCATCGTGTCACTCATATCCTTACCACTCATCAACAAACTCTTACCTGTTTGGGTATTAACCGGTTTAAAGGTGATTGAAAATGGTTCTTTTAGCGAACCAACTTGAATGGTGAGTGATGATGCACCAAGTATCAAACTGTCTATATGAGCAGCATGATCCAACGTAAAGGTCGTCGTATCATATCCGCGACCTTCAAATACTTTAATAGAATCTCGAGATAACTCAAACATGCTATATCCATCTCGAGTCATTACCACCCAACGGCCTGTATAACCATCTAAATCCTGACCACTCACGGTCGAAAAACAGAATAAAGCTGAAATCAAAGCTAAGTTGCATCGCTTAAGATAGGTGCAGATTATGTCTTTCATAGATTATCCTAATTTAAGCTAATTTTAGAACATGAAACGCAGACGATTTCTCAACTTAACGGGACTTGCTTCAGCCGGATTTTTATTTCCGAAGAGCGCCAATTCGCGAACCACTAACGCAACGCAGGCTATTCAAAACAAGCCAATAGTCATTTCAACTTGGCGTCATGGTTTTGCGGCGAATCAACAAGCTTGGAATGTATTAGATGCTGGAGGAAATGCGCTAGACGCGGTTGAACGGGGTGTTCGGGTAACTGAATCAGACGCCAGTAATCGAAGTGTTGGTTTGGGTGGATTGCCCGATCGCGAGGGTAATGTTACCCTTGATGCATGCATAATGAATCACAAAAACGAATGCGGTGCGGTCGCCTTTTTAAAGGAAATTGAAAATCCGATTTCGGTAGCACGCAAAGTGATGGAAGAGACTCCTCACGTCTTACTCGTTGGAAAAGGAGCACAAGAATTTGCGTTAGCTCAAGGTTTTGAACGGAAGAACCTACTTACACCGGGGGCTAAAGAAGCTTGGGAGAACTGGAAACAGAAACAAGAAGAAAAACGACCGGGGATCAACCATGAAAATCACGACACCATTGGGATGCTTGCGCTCGATAAAAACGGAAACTTGTCTGGAGCATGTACTACAAGCGGCTGGGCATATAAAATGCATGGCAGAGTTGGTGATTCACCAATAATTGGATCTGGCTTATTCGTTGATAATGAGGTTGGTGCAGCGTGCGCTACCGGATTGGGTGAAGCAGTTATTCGAATCTCGGGATCTAGCATTATAGTCGAGTTAATGCGCCAGGGTTTGTCTCCTCAAGCTGCATGTGAAGAGGCCATTCATAGGCTTGTGCGGAAACACAAGGATTTAGATAATTTACAAGTCGGGTTTTTAGCATTAAACAAGAACGGAGAGGTCGGAGCATACAGTGTTTACAGCGGTTTTCAGTACGCTCGAACTGATACAAGCGCTAATGAAGTGTTTGATTCCACCTTCCAAATGAGCAAGTAGCTATCGATCGTGAAAACCTTTGCCATCCATTATTTTAGGAATCATTTTAGTAATTCTGGATAGTCGGGTTTTGGATTGTTTTGGCTGAGAGAAGTGAATGATGTAACCACGCTGTCTGCCCGGAGTTAAGTTAAAGAACGCTGTCTCAAGCTCTGGATTATCATTAAAAGCGTCAATTAACTCGTTAGGTATGGGTTCGGGAACCTTTTTCAACTCAATCGATGCACCCGATTTTTCCAATTCTATAGCCTGCTTAATGAAATCGCGAATTTGAGGCTCGAGCTCGATAACTTGTGTGTCATTAGTGATATTTAATCGTTTGGATGTCTGCGAGTTTGGACCTGGAAATTCAAGTAAATTTTTGGGGTCTTTAATTAGAGATCCTTTAAAGAACGCAATGCAACAGAAATCATTAAATGCTGTCAACATCATTACGTTTTTCCCATTGTATGTGTAACAGGGCTGACTCCATTTAAATTCTTCCTTGAGCTCAGTATCCAACAAGATGTTTCGGAGCGCAAGCATGGGCTCTTGCCAGAAATGCACCTTGCATTTAGGCGTTTGGTACAAGTTGCAGCGCCCACAACCTTCTTTTAGATATAAGTCAACGAGTGAGTTCATTTCGCATTTTGGTGAATGTTGGCTTGAGTTTCCAAATTATCATGTTTAAAAATACAACACAAACCACTAAACCAACCCTGGGTAAAACAAAGTCAATATTGGGTTTGATATAGTCCCGGTGAAAGACAATAGAGAGATCGGTTAAAAGACGGAACACCTCTAATACAGATAGGATCGACGTTAGAAGAATGGCGGACCAAATCAAAAACCGTAACACACCTGAGATCATATTTTGACGCAAGATACGTATGGAGGTTGGACAGTAACCTGTGAAGATTCATTTGTGTGAAGAATAAAGAAGGGTGTTATCTTTAGAAATGGGGAGGGGTTGGTGCTATTCCCTCGACAATTTTCAAAACAAATTCAATCCCGGACCTCCCAGCTTACACTATACTTCACCATGTGCTATTTTAGATCTTTAATTCTTCAAAAGTGCATTCCTTTTTAGCTTTGGCGTAACGACTCGAGTCCCTGCTACATCCGAAATACCAAACCTTTCCTCGCTGTATTGTGTGAAATACTTTGATGGCAAAGCCTAGGTATAAATTTGCTTTGTTAGGGTGGGTTAATTGCGACACATAGAATGTATTGTAATTCCGAATGCCGCTCATAGGAATGATGTCAGCTACACTGTATCCAGTAATGTCAAACGCGTCTTGTTCAGAGGATTTTGCAAATCGATGCATCAAGAATTGCAGAGTGTCAATACTTACTCGCTTTGACAAGACGGTGTCAGTTTCTCGCCAAACCATGGCTTCTGCATACACAACTGTGTCAACTCCTTCTATTGAATAAAGCTTGGTCGAGCATTGAAATTTTCCTTCACTACAGCGCCAATCTCGGGTGTAACTCCAAGATTGTGGTTTCACAACCATCTCAGAAAGTTCTTTTGCTGAACTGTCTTGATTTGCAGAGTCGTTAGAGTGACAAGAAATCAGGCAGAAAAGTGAAACGAACAACAGTGGCTTCATGTCTTTTTAACGGAAAAACAAACCGAGTATTTTCAAGTCAGCGTCCAACCGCTCTTAATTTTTACTCGCTTTACACTGTTATGTCTTCCAATGATGCCAAGAATCGCTCCCTCAACCAGAATAAATCCAGAGAAAATCCTGGGTTTATTGTAGAACACGAAAGATGTTGCGAACAAACCGGAAACCACGCGTTTCATGTTTAAATCGTTTCGCGCATAATTACCCTCCCATTTTTCACATTTGGAAGGGGTATTCCTTGGGCACAAATAGAGACAGTTGATGCTGCTTAAAGGAACTTGAACCAATGCACTAGAGTCTCCAAAATTAGAAGTGTCGAATACAAGATTCTCTTCGGTCCGTTCAATTATAGTTCCAAAGGTGTAGGTGCTGCACCACTTGACACCGTAAATCAATGACAGGTCTATTTCTTTGGTCTTGCCACTACGCTTGGTTACCAAAACAGAATGCTGTCCTTGAGCCGTTAGGGCTGCTAGCAAAACAACAGTTAGTGCGAACCCCTTCACGAGTTTAAT
>CAJXLR010000088.1 GCA_913056425.1 uncultured Bacteroidota bacterium | reverse complement strand
GATCTATCGGCACCCACATATTTATGGTGATGTTACTGTTGAATCAGAAGAAGAAGTTAAGCGGAATTGGGAAGCAATTAAGTTAAAAGAAGGAAGAAAGGGTGTTCTTTCAGGAGTACCGAAATCACTTCCCGCACTTGTAAAAGCTTACAGAATTCAAGAAAAAGCGAAACAGGTAGGGTTTGAATGGGAGAACAAAGAAGATGTATGGCTGAAAGTGGAAGAGGAGATGAATGCCATTTACGCCTCGATGGAAAAAGAAGATGCATCGCCTGAAACTCTTGAACGATTAGGGCATCTACAAGAAGAATTTGAACGCAACAACGGTTATCAAATTCGAAGTCAGACAGAAGAAATTCTGGAAGGTTTGGGTTTTTCTACTGCAGATTTGATTCGTCCACTGCAAGAGTTTAGTGGAGGATGGAGAATGCGTGTCATTCTTGCTCGGATGTTGTTGGAGAGACCTGACGTGCTAATGCTCGATGAGCCGACAAACCACTTAGACTTACCATCGATCGAGTGGCTTGAAAACTATCTCCAAAGCTACCAAGGGACGGTAATCGTGGTGAGTCACGATAAGTACTTCCTCAATCGTATGGTCACCAAAATTGTTGAGGTGGCCAACCTCAAGTTGTATGTTTGGGAAGGGAATTATGATTTCTTTTTACAAGCGAAAGAAGAGCGAGACGCTCTTCAAATGAGACAATACGAGAACCAACAGCAGTTCATAAAAGACCAAGAGAAATTCATCAACCGGTTCCGAGCCAAGGCTTCAAAGGCAACTGCGGTTCAAAGCCGGGTGAAAATGCTTGAAAAGCTGGATAAGATAGATGTTGTAGAAAGCGACGATGCTCGGGTAAACCTTCGTTTCAGAGTTAAAAAGGACTCCGGTAAAATTGTGATGGAACTTAACGATATCACAAAGCATTATGGCGACAAGCGAATTATAACCGATACCGGGGGAACTATTGTTCGGAAAGACAAAATCGCTCTGATTGGTGCAAATGGTATGGGTAAATCAACCTTATTACGTGTTATCGCGAACACCGAGCAATTCGAGGGAGAACGTAAAGAAGGGTACAATGTGATAACCAGCTTCTTTGCGCAGCACCAGCTCCAAGCATTACATCTTGAGAATGAGATATTACAAGAAATGACGGAGCATGGTTCCGGTTTAACGGAGTCAGAGTTAAGAAATATTCTTGGGTGTTTCCTTTTCGCAGGAGACGATGTGTTTAAGCCTATTAAAGTGTTGAGTGGTGGGGAGAAAAGTAGGGTAGCACTAGCAAAAACGCTTATCGAGCAAGCTAACTTTATGCTGCTTGATGAGCCTACTAACCACCTTGATATTCAGAGTATTGAGGTACTGGTTCAAGCACTGCAAGACTACGAAGGGAGTTTTGTACTTGTGAGTCACGATAGATACTTCGTCTCTCAGGTTGCAAACAAGATTTGGTGGATTGAAGACGAAAAGATAAATGAGTACCCGGGTACCTACGAAGAGTTTACATTCTGGAAAGCGCGACGGGATGCGGAGAAGCAAAAACCTAAAAGCGAGGTTGTCGTTAAAGAGAAAAAATCTACCAACCCGCAGAAGAATGATCAGGATCGCAAACGGCAACAAAAGAAACGAAAGCTTGAGCAAAAGCTTGAGAAACTTGAAAAAGAACTGGATTCCGTTAAGTCAGAATTGACCGATATAGAAGCTCAACTTACTTCTCCAGAAATTACCAGCGATCGTCAGAAATTGACGGATTTATCTTTGAAACATCAGACTATATCTGATCAGAACAAACGGTTAGAATCTGAAATGGAAGAGGTCTTTGAGCGACTTCTTGAGTTTGAAGATTAATCGTTTATTGAGCTCTTCAGCCTCCGTTGAACCAATACAAACACGATGGCTGAACATACCGCCATTACTAAGAATAAGGCGGACCACACTTCAAGCCCAGAGTGACGGTAAAACCATGAACCAAAGATTCCAAAAAATACGCATGCGATAACTAGTCTGATTCGGTTTTGCTTGTGCCTGAATTTAAAAGCAAAGGCATAACCGAGCTCAACACCTAAGTGGCTTGCAAGACCAACAAGTAGCATGATATCAGCACCTGGCCAATGCATGATTCTGAACAATGCCCCCAGAATTACGATAGCTGCCGGTATGTTGGACCAACGGCCATATACACTCCGCTGTTTAGGTAGTTCGCCATGCAAGTCCTCGTCAAGTATATCACTCATAGCGCTAAGATAAGTTGAAGGAACTGTTATATCCTGTAGTTACTATTCTATATAAATTCAATTCAATACAGTTCGACCTTACAATCACAGATTCTTTTGACAATATGTGGTGAGAAACTGTGACAGACTAAATCAGTCAAATGAATATATTTGTCTTGTACAATAGAAATTATGAAAAACGTATTAATCGCTATCATGCTGATGGCAACCGTAATGACAGGATGTGGTGACGACGGAGATACTGGCGGCACACCAACACCAACTGATATACGCGAGAACATTCTGGGTGAGTATACCTGCGACTATAAGGTATTCAGCCGAACCACACTGGTAGAAAAAGATAAAGGCAGCTTTACGCTTAAGATCTACAAAAACTCCGATGATGCGGACGTTTTTGATTTCCGTCAAGATGGCTTAATAAAATTTATGTCAGGGAGCAACCTTAAAGCTGTTTCCGGAGGTTATTCTTTCGAAATCCCACAACAGGATGTTGAAGGTTTTGGAAATATCAAAGGAGTACCGATTACAAATGTACCGGACCAAACAGAACGTGTAGCAGGTTACTACACGACTCAAAACAATACGATTGTAGTTTATTGCGAGCGCGCTAAACAAGGTGATGACGACTTGTTCGAATTCACCATGGTAAAAAAATAACCTCACTACATAGTTAACAATGCCGAATTTGGAGAACATCCCTGCTTATTATCAGGGTTATGTTGCATTGGTTAAAAGTGAAAGTGTTATCGATGCACTTCAAGAAGGTTTCAGCGAAACACTGGAAAAGTTGAGATCAATTCCTCTGCAGAAGGTCGACACAGCGTATGAAGAGGGGAAGTGGACACCAAAACAATTGTTGCAACACCTCATCGACGTGGAGCGAATTCTAAGTCAACGAGCACTTCGTTTTGGTAGGCATGACATGACCCAATTACCTGGGTTTGACCATGATGCGTACGCCGAACGCTATGAGCTTAGTCATCGTGATTTTACCGACATGATTGACGAGTTGGACTTTGTTCGAAAAGCTACTTTGAGTCTTTTTAAGAGCTTTACAGAAAAAGAATTGCAGCGCGAGGGGTTTGCAAATGGCATGGTTTTAAGTGTTGAAAACCAAGGCTTTGTCATCGCCGGACATACACTACACCATTACAATGTACTTATAGAAAGATACGATATCGCTTAGCGTCTTCGTCTCTTATGTTTTTGCTTTTTGTGTCGTGGTTTGCCGGAAGGTTTTTCCTTATTTCCTGCAACTTCTATACGACATGTTCTACCTCTGAACTCTTTATCGTTCAACGATTTGAGTACGTCTGATGTATGAGCTTCGTCAACCTCTACGAAAGCAAACGTCTTAAGCACTTCAATACGTCCTATAGCAACATCAGCTAGAGCGGGTTGCTCATTAATGAAGCCCATCAGTCGTTGTGCATTTAGTTTATCTTTCTTACCGAGATTAAGGAAGAAACGCTCGAAGTTTACACGGCCATGTCGTTGTCTGTTTCGATCTCTACCTCTACGAGGTTCATCATCGTCATCGTAGCGATCACGCTTAGAACCTTTTTTACCTGGTTCAATATTCAGATCAGAGGCGTTTTTATACATCGCCGCGAAACGGTTGAACTCGGTTGCAAAGAATCGTTCAATCAATTCGTCACGACTAAAGTCTTCCAGCTCTTGTTTTACAGCGTCTAAATACCTTGAAAACTCAGATTGGTCTACTTGTACTTCCTTCAGGTCAGATACAAGTTTGAATAGTTGGTTTGCACAAATCTCATCTCCTGTAGGCACGCGTTGTAATTCAATTGGCTTCCCAATCTTCTTCTCGAGTGCTCTTAAGCGAGACATTTCTCTTGTACTCACAAGCGCTATAGACTGTCCGCTTCTACCTGCTCTTGCAGTTCTACCACTTCGGTGAATATAAGACTCTAACTCGTCAGGTAAGTTGTAATTGATTACGTGCGTGATGTTATCTACGTCCAATCCTCTCGCAGCAACATCTGTGGCTACAAGTATTTGCAAGTGTTGTGAACGAAACTTGCCCATCACATAGTCACGCTGAGCTTGTGATAAATCACCATGTAAGGCATCTGCGTTATATCCGCCTTTGATCAGTTTATCGGCTACTTGTTGAGTCTCTTTTCGAGTTCTGCAGAACACAATACCATAGATGTCAGGGTTAACGTCGGCAATACGTTGTAACACATCGAAACGTGTTTTGTGATTGACCAAATAGTAGTACTTATCAATGTTAGCTGTCGTTTGATTAGCCCGAGCCGATTAAATCTGAACAGGGGAGTTCATGTAGTTCTGAGCAATACGCCTTACTTCCTTTGGCATGGTAGCCGAAAAGAGTAAGGTTTGCTTCGTTGCCGGTGTGCTACCTAAAATTTGATCCAAGTCGTCCTTGAATCCCATGTTAAGCATTTCGTCCGCCTCATCGAGAACCACAAACTCAATTGCGTCAAGTTTTAGTTTTCCTCTTAGAATTAAATCAACAACACGTCCCGGAGTACCTATAACCACTTGAGCACCACGCTCCAAGTCGCGGATTTGATTGATGATACTTGCTCCTCCATACACTGAGACCGTCTTGAGACCTTTGGTGTATTTTGAGTATTGCTCTACATCTGAGGCAATCTGACGGCAAAGCTCACGGGTGGGTGTAAGCACAATTGCCTGCACAAAGCTTTTTGATGTATTTACCTTTTGAACAAGAGGAAGGCCAAAAGCGGCTGTCTTTCCTGTACCGGTAGAGGCTAGTGCTAAAACATCAGACTCTTCGAGTAAAATTTGAGGAATTGCTTGTTCCTGAATAGGGGTAGGGGTTTCAAACCCCATGTCGGTAACGGCCCGTAGGATATTTTCCTCGATACCAATCGATTGAAATGTTGTCATAAGTTCTTGCGCCGTCGCGCTAATCAGAACGAAGCTTATGCCAACAAGTCTCGTCCCGCCATTTAATTAATAAGCTGCAAAGGTAGTTTAAATAACTTGCAGAACGACAAAATAAAAAAAGCCGGCATTTTAGCCGGCTCTCTATTAATGCTTTTGGTGTTTACTCGATGACTACGCGTTTAGTCATCATTCCTGTGCTGTCATACAGTTGAATCAGGTAAATACCGCTTGGTATTGAGCTTACATCAATGTTAGTTGAGAATCCATTGTCTACAACATGACTGCTAAGAACTCGTCCATCTAAGCTTACAAGATTAACACGGGTATTCTCGAAAGAGCCATTACTCAACGCAATATTG
The DNA here is from genome assembly GCA_913056425.1 of uncultured Bacteroidota bacterium. GTDB lineage: Bacteria > Bacteroidota > Bacteroidia > NS11-12g > UBA9320 > UBA987. Next base: position 1,259 of record CAJXLR010000088.1, on the reverse strand, counting down.
AGGTCGCCCGTATTCACTGGATTAGGGAAAATTACAATGTTATCTTGAGAAGCTATTTCGGCGATCCCAACTGTTGATACGTTGATTAATGCCTTAGAAACCTCATCGTTACCAAATTCGTTGGTTACGTTAAGCGTTACACGGTAGTTACCTGTTGCAGAGAACTTTACGGTAACATCTTTTGATGCGTTTAAGTCTCCTTGAACAACTACAACACCGGATGAACCACTGCCGGCAGAGTTTTCAATCGTCCACTTGCGCTGAGTCGCTTCTTTACCGGAGCTGATATCACTTAAAGTTGTTTCTTCATTGATTTCGATATTTGCCTTTGTTACTGAGAAATCAGCCACTGGAGCCAAATCGTCAATTGTTATCTTTTTGATGATATGATTGGTGATGTCGGTCACATAAATCGCATCACTTCCTCCATATCCTAGTCCGTAAAGTACTCCAAAACGAGCGTCTGTACCCACACCATCTTTGTTGCCTGTGGCAGACATGGAGCCTGCGAATGTGCTAACCGTTTTGTTTTTCTCGTCAATAACACGAACTGCTGCATTATCGGCAACGTAAATCAATCCCGCTACAACAGCAATTCCTCTTGGAGCTCTAAAACGGGCGTCACTTAAACTACCATCTTTAGAACCAAACCCACCACAAATAGTGGTTACACGACCGGTTCCTAAATTTACCTTACGAATTGCTGAGTTTCCGAAATCCGTCACTACTAGGTTATTATCGTCAAGTAGCGCTATTCCATATGGTGAATCAAATCGAGCCGCACTACCTACACCATCAGCGTTACCGTAGTCCATGCCTTTTCCGGCAAGCGTTATCACTTGACCGCCCGGTGATATTTTTCGGATGCAATGATTTAGGAAATCGGTAACGTACATGTTACCATTCTTGTCCATTACAATACCTTTAGGTGTGTCAAATCTCGCAGCAGTTCCCGTACCGTCTTTGTATCCAGAGGTACCAAAACCACCCACAGGTGCTGCGCCAACAAAATTGCTTACCGTTTGTCCGTTTGAAACTGCTTTGAATGCTGTCAGTTTTCTCACGGCATGGTTTTCTTCTTCAACGATGTAAACATCGCCATTTGATGCACACACAGCTCCGGTAGGAGAGGCGAATTTGGCTGCATTTCCGGTACCATTTTGATATCCAATCGTAGTACTTGGATCTCCAAGGTTTCCGGCTCTGTTATATACTTTCCCACCTCGAATGAGGCGAATTTTGTTCTTTTCTGTTACATA
>CAJXLR010000087.1 GCA_913056425.1 uncultured Bacteroidota bacterium | reverse complement strand
GATGGAGCACTACCTTGGTAGCTTCCATAAGCTATGTTAGGCGAGCCTGCCGTACTGTGTATACCGGAGGTAAATTGAACTGCTGTAGTTGAATTTTGCTGAACACCAATTGTCGCAGAAAGCGATCCTGAGATGTAGCTCATGTCTACAACGTAAATTTTGTTGGTACCTTCTTCAAGGACTAAGGCAAAGTAGCAATAGGATGCAGAACCAATCTCCCAAGAATAGTTCAAAATCCATAGTTGCCTGCTTCCAGACGAACCATAGGTAATGGCTACCACGCGGTCACTGGAAGAAATGGACGTACCCATGTTGTCCCAGAAGTAAGCGATGGATTTGTCAGGTAAGTTAGAATACGGAAGCGACTGGTTGGTGTTCAAGTTGGTGTTAACCGCTTGCCCTGCAACCGAAGTCGTAAACGTGAACAGTCCGTTTTTCGAAACACAGAAGGAGTCAACACTACTTCCATAAAAATCGAAACTAAACGGCATAGCCTGCGCCGTTGACCAATAGTTGGTCGAATAATAGGTAGATGAGCTACTACCGCTCGGACCGGAATAGCCCGTTAAGATAGTAGTACCACCGGTGTAGGTATAATCATAAACCGAAGTTCTGTACGAACCCGGATTACCTACATCAGTGTTAGATTTAGCAGTTGTATACGTATACGACTGCGCATTCGCACTCAACCCAATACCTAGTAAAAGGGTGAATGACAGCAAATAATAACAGTAAAATTTCTTCATACGAATTAAATCTTAGTTCTAAGTATGTATGAAGTAGGAAATGCCATCAACACCCCGGGAAAACGGGGTGCTTACGATGGATAAAAATTGAAGGTTTTCCGGGGAAAACTTAATTACACACTACTTCTACAATTCCGAATCTCCGAAAACTGTCAGAATAATGCAAGAAAAAACTCTGTTTTTCCACAATAATCCAGAAAAAAGGACGTTGATTCGGCCTAAAATGATGCCGTAAAAAGTTTTTTTATCCATGAAAAAAGGTCTATCATTGTGAGCGCAGCGAAGCGGATTCTGCTTTCTGCACAATCCCAACTCATTCGAGCTGACTTATTACTACAACAAACACCTTAATCATACATCACATTTATGTTTGACATCGTTACGTTAAACGACATGCTCGTTTCAGAGCTAAAAGAAGTTGCAGGCAAACTGGACATCAATGTCAAAGGCCTTAAGAAGCAAGATTTAATCTATAAAATCTTAGAAGAGCAAGCCGTAAAACAGCCTGCAAAATCCTCTAATACTGAAGCTGAGTCCAAACCTCAGCCAAAAGAAGACAAGCCTCGAACGCGAAAGCCGAGAAATACTTCTCCGAAAAACAATGATCGGAACAGTGAGGATAATCAATCTGACAAAAAACCAGAGGCAAAACAAGAGACCCGTCAGCGTAGACCAAGAAAACCGAACAACTCGGACAATCCAAAAGGTGGAAACAACCAAGACAACAAGTCGAACGAAAAACCGAATCGTCAAGACAAAAGTGATAATGACGATTCTAAGGTAATTGAAGCGTTAGACAAACCGGATAACAACCGAAATAACGATCGAAACGACCAACGCAAACATCAGAATAAGGAAAAAGAGAAACGCAAAGAGATGCGCGACAGCCTTCTCAATTACTTAGAGCTTGAGGGTGTTGTTAGTACTCAAGGTGTGTTGGAAACCATTCAAGATGGCTATGGCTTCTTAAGATCGGCAGATTACAACTACCAACCATCTCCGGATGATGTTTATGTTGCGCCGCACCAAGTGAAGTCTCATGGATTAAAAACCGGTGATGTTGTACAAGGGACTATCCGACCGCCAAAAGAAGGCGAGAAATACTTTGCTCTCATAAACATCGAAAAGATAAATGGTAAGTCACCAGCTTTGGTGCGTGACCGTGTTTCTTTTGAACACTTGACGCCACTATTCCCAGAAGAGAAATTCAACTTGGAATACAAACCAAACAACTACTCCACTCGTATCATCGACCTGATTACCCCAATCGGTAAAGGCCAGCGTGGACTAATCGTTGCTCAGCCAAAAACAGGTAAGACAAACTTACTGAAAGACGTTGCAAACGCTATTTCTGCCAATCACCCGGAGACGTACATGATTATTTTATTGATTGATGAACGTCCGGAAGAGGTAACTGACATGGCTCGAAGTGTTCGTGCCGAAGTGGTTGCATCAACTTTCGATGAGCCGGCGGATAAACACGTAAAACTGGCGAACATCGTCCTTCAAAAAGCAAAACGAATGACCGAGTGTGGGCATGACGTGGTGATTCTGCTTGATTCGATCACCCGACTGGCACGTGCTTATAACACTGTTCAACCGGCATCCGGTAAGATTCTATCCGGTGGTGTGGATGCGAATGCATTGCACAAGCCAAAACGATTCTTTGGAGCCGCACGGAATATTGAAAACGGTGGATCGCTAACCATCATTGCAACAGCGTTGATTGACACTGGGTCAAAAATGGACGAAGTGATCTTCGAAGAATTCAAGGGTACAGGTAACATGGAGCTTCAGTTGGATCGTAAACTTTCGAATCGCAGAATTTTCCCGGCGATCGATATCGTTTCCAGCTCAACTCGACGAGAAGACTTACTGCTGGACAAAGCAACGAATCAACGTATGTGGGTGCTGCGTAACTACTTGGCAGATATGACTTCGGAAGAAGCGATGAACATGATGCTCAAACAAATGCAAGGAACCAAGGACAACAATGAGTTCTTGGTGTCTATGAATTCATAATATCCACAACGGGTAACTAGTTATTTCCGAACAAGGATTTGTACATTCGAGGTATATGAAAACGCTACTTCGAATGGGATTACTTGGCATGCTCATTATTTCATGCAGCATCGCTCAAGCAAAAAAAGTTCAATACGAACTCACGATTTACAAGATTATTTATAACAGCGACACGCTGCAACTAGGTGGCAATGTGGTCAAAAATGGTGTGATGAAAAAGCACACTAAACGACTGTCTATTGCTACGCTGGATGACGGCTCAACCCTGCATTTAGAAATGTGGCTCACCGTTGAAGGCGTTATGCTAGACAAATTCAATGTCTTCCAGCACAAATACTACACGTTCAAAGACGACGCATGGACATTGCTGGCAGTCTCACCTCGACTAAAGTTTATGGGACGTCATTACGACAGGGGGCATTATACGTACAACGACCCTCGCAATGGAGAGTCGTTGGAAATATTCTATGAGTTAACAGTAGACCCGTATAAGAAGAAAAAGAAGAAGTAAGCTTACATCTTCTTCCATTCAGCAATCGACTTATCGTTCATGCGAACGTAGTCTTTGTTGCCGGCCTCTTCCGCCAGTGTTTTAGATCGCTTCGCCGTTTCAATTGCTCCGGCATAATCACCCATTTTGGCTTGGATCAATGCTTTTAGACGCACCATCCAGAATTTCTCGTTGTCAACCAATGCTTTGTTAATCCACTCAAACGCCTTGTTCATGTCTTTATCGTTCTCGTAGTAATAGCGCGCAGCTTGATAGTAGGTAGCAGATGAAACACCTTTCATCTTCATTTCAATTTCCTTCATCACCTGAGCATCAACTTGTGTCTCAACTTTCATTGATAGTTGCGTATTCTCCCACATAAACTCGATGTCACATCCCGACGTAGTAATGTTTGAAAATTGGAAAGTCATCGTTTCAACTTTTACCGGATAGCTCGAGTTTGCCTTAACCTCAAAGCGCACTAGGTCTTCAGACTCCTTGTACTTACTTCCACCTGTTCCCCAGTAGCTTGTATTCTTATGAATAACGATGGTCCATGTCTCCTGGCCCGGAATGGCATACATTGCATACGTTCCAGCCGGCACATCGTGTCCTTCAATTTTGATGTCGTCAGACGTAGTGAATTTGGTACTTGCATTTGCGCCCCATCTCCACATTTCGCCATACTGCACTAAATCTCCAAAAACAGTTCGTCCTTTTACGCTTGGACGGGAATACGTGATGCTAACATCAGACAAACCTACTTTCTGTTCAATGGTAGAAAGTGGACTGGGTGCAGGAGTTTCAATCTGAGCTGAAACGGTTACACCGCATAGGATTAATAAAGCGAGTAAACTGTTTTTCATTGTTCTTTACTTTTCGTTCAAAATTAAAGAGAGAAGGCTCAACAAAGACGATTTTGTTGAGCCTTCCGTAAGATAACAGTCAAAACTGCTTTTTGTTAGAACTTGTATTGAAATCCTAAACCGAATAATTCTTTGAACTGAAGCCGAGGACCTGTAACACCCGGTTTGTTTTCCGGATCATACTCAATCTTCGTGTCGTGATCGTAACGCAGATGGGTAAACAGGTTTGCACCAATGTATTTACCCAACTTGATATCCGTTCGAACTTGCCAGTCTACATCTATATTGCCTTGGTTCTCCTTAACAGGATCCGTATAGTTATTAAAGAGTTCCAGACTTGATCGCAATCCTACGTTCTTAGTCAGCTCTTTGTTTTGGTAGATAAAAGATGCTAAAGCTCCAAACTCCCCTCTTCTATTGGGGTTAGTGTGCGATTCGGGAATGTATAGATTCAATGCTGCGATGCTATCATCAGATACGAATGTCCACTTACCCGCAGCCGGAGAGAAGTATATCGCCAATTTAGGTGTTGGCTTGTAATCTATCCCCAGCGATATTTTTAGGTACGCAGGCGCCATAAATCTGGAAAGCACCGGTCTGTCCTCGCTTTCGTCATTAAAGTCAAAACCTTCGGCAAACTGTGACTCGAAGCGCGTTATACTTGCCCAACTAAGCTTGTTGTTTACTTTACGTCCAACCTTAGATAGAAAGTCGATCTTATCCTCGTTTTTTCTCAAAGACTCGCCTTGATTTCGAATCACACCATAGGCTAAGTCCAAGTTATTCTCCCAACTCCAATTCTTGTATTTGTAATCGGCAAAACCATTTCCTAACGCTGTAACAGAAATGGCATTAATACCCCCTTGAGCCCAGTTTGAAAATGTTCCTTGGTTGAAATTAACCGCCAGTAACCTTCCGGTTTGCCATTTGACAACAGGTTTCATGGCATTAATCTCACCCGTAATTTGGTTTACTTTAGTTTGAGCGTCGGCAAGTATAGCCTTCGCTTCGGCAAGTTCTTTTTCTTTCTGAACCATTTTCAAGCTGTCTTGCTGAGCAAACGCACTTGACACGATACAACTCAAAAACAACACTACAATTATCCTCATGTTTACAAAATTATATACAAGTAAAGAATAGGAAACGCCTTTTACATGGTACGCGTTAACTGATTGTTGACAGTTGGATTTAAATAACTAGCAAGAGTTAGCTACTACAGCATGACAGGTGCTTACTCGAACCGAATTAGAACTTGATTCTTATCTACTTTGTCTTGGGCCTTGACTTCTACACCGGCAATTACTCCATCATTTGGCGCAGCAATTACGTTCTCCATTTTCATGGCTTCCAAAACAAGTAATGCTTGGTCTTTCTCAACCGTGTCACCCACTTTTACTTGTACGTCTAATACAAGACCCGGCATCGGGCTGGTCACTTCTGAAACTGTTGCACCGGCGTCTTTGTCCATACCCATTGATTCGAGCATTAGGTCGAAATCATCTTCCAGCAATACGCTAAACTCCTGTCCGTTGATGTCGAGTACTAGAGTTTTTGCACGTTGATCAAACTCAATGACGCTGGCGTTATAGGATTGATTGTCTAAGATGATATGAAACTTTCCGTTCCCCAGTGGAGAAATGTCGAGGTTACGCTTCGAACCATTAACCGATGAGCCGGCTATTTCAAGTTTATGTTGATTGTTTACGGTTGCTTTATACATAACACTATTCTCCAAAGTATTCTACGTAGTTGTTGTGAGTTTCCCAAAGTTTGATTCGGTGCAACTTGCAGTTCTCCAAGTGAGGCTCTATTTGCTCCCAAATACCTATTGCGAGATTCTCTATGGACGCCATTTTACCGGCCATCCAAGGTACGTCCATATTGATATTTCGATGATCTAATTGCTCCACAACGTTTTCCTTTATTACGTCGCGAAGCTTTTTCAAATCCATGATGAAGCCAGTTTCTTCGTTTGGTTCACCCTTCACCGTGACGTACAAATCAAAATTGTGCCCATGCCAATTCGCATTGGCACACTTACCAAAAACCGCATCATTCTCCTCCTGTGTCCAATTTGGATTGTACAGTTTGTGAGCTGCATTGAAATGCTCTTTTCGGGTGATGTAAACCAGTTTACCAGCCATAAAAAATGAAAGGTTCAAATATACAACGACTACATTTGTGGTATGACGATTTCAGAAGCACAACAGACAGTAGACCACTGGATAAAAACCATAGGGGTACGATACTTCGATGAACTTACGAATACCGCAGTTTTGATGGAAGAAGTTGGTGAAGTTGCACGGATTATGGCGCGCGTGTACGGGGAGCAATCCTCAAAGGAGAGCGACCTGCGCCACAAACTAGACGACGAGTTAGCCGACGTACTGTTTGTACTCATTTGCATTGCAAATCAAACTGGAGTTGATTTAACTGATGCGCTCAAAAAGAATCTTGAGAAAAAGACCAAGCGTGATTCAGATCGGCATAAGTCGAATCCGAAACTTTAGCTCTTATCGCTTATCCATGTCTACCCAGTCGCGCGCGGCAGGACCGGTGTAAATCTGTCGTGGACGACCAATTGGTTGGTTGTGGTCTCGCATTTCTTTCCACTGTGCAATCCAACCCGGAA
>CAJXLR010000086.1 GCA_913056425.1 uncultured Bacteroidota bacterium | reverse complement strand
GATAGTGAAGAACTATTTGTTCTCCAGTCGTTCAAATTTCCTTCTTACTAGTAGCGAATGTTTTTTCATGTAATTGAAGTTCACAGCGAGCCAAACTTTCACGATCCGTGAAATACAGGGTTGATCAAAACAACGAACGAAGAATTTTGAATCATTGAAATTTGGAACAGCATCTTGTTTATACGAAAAAATGGAGCATAAACTGGCTATTTTTTTTTCATTTCCACTATTATATTACGACTATTTCTATAGTGCCTTGTCCCAATGTAGCCACGCGTGGTTCTTTTCTTGGGAAGAGGTTTTCTGCTTTATGTACCATGATGTCACTGTAATCAAACTGCCCGTCAAAATCTACTTGTTTCAAACGGATATAGTACAGTGAAGAATTTCCAATAAGACTGATCTCGTTGGAATAAATGAGGCGCACAGCACTGTTACCGCCCACCGCTTTCGACTCAACAACATCTACCACATTCCAAGACGCACCGTCTGTGCTTAGTTGCACTTCAAAGTGGCTGTTATTCATTTCAGACATGGTAGACCAATTCAAGGTCACCGATGCTGGTGTAGGTTCCTTCAATTCAACAAATCCCCACGTAACCGGTAAAGCACCTGAACCGTCTACTCCGCCGGAGGTCTCCACTGTCGGATAACTTGGCAGTGAACCATTCGGGTCTGTGTAATTGGTTGTACTCGTCCAATCTGTGGTTGAACCTGTTGCATCCCCACTCGCCGTAGCTACAACAGTATTGTTGATTACGACCTTCTTCATCCCATCGTAAGCTCCTGCCGTTAGTTCTCCACCGTTTGCTATCACTATTTTTGAACCACTGCCGAGAAAAATCGCAGATGTTTTGCTGCTTTCATCGATAAAATTAAGTGTTCCACCGTTTTCTATCATTATAACAACACTTTTGGAACTTAACTCATCGTTTGGTTTAGTTCTTGTCACACCCCAAACATTAAGAGTTTGGTCGACGAACATGGTGTCCCCGCTGCTACTCATTGCACTATATTGATTGTCAAATTGGTGCCAATCGTCCTTGTTTCCACTGATTGACGACAGTCTCCAGTTGGTGGAGAAGGCAACAGTCGACGTGGCTGTGAGAAAGACGGTGAGGATTACAAAATTTTTTAGTTTCATCATTTTGGTATTAACTACATTATGCACAGATGAGATGTCAAACGAGAGACCAACAATCTCATGCGTCACTTAACATCCAGAAAAAGTAATTCAACCCCTACCAGAAGTCATCCACCATAAGCCGGCAAACAACAAGGTCTCGAAATTGGAATTAATCGTCTCAATATGAGATTTTTAGCGACTCCCCATTAACAATTATTAATTTCTGCAGAGACCCCTTTCATCTTTTATTTTATCGGTCTCACCGACCCCAAGTGACATTTCAACTAATTCAACAATCCCTACCCGAATCAGATCTTATCTTAATGCGTTCATATCAATGACAAATAGTTCGGTTGTGGAACGATAGTTGTTTCCCTGTCTTTTTTTGGTTTCTTAAAATGATTCAAAATTTAATCACAGCGATGACCTCAAGTTTAGTTAGATGCAAGTGTTGTAAAATCATTAGAGTCACAGCTTCGAGTCGGATTCTTTGGGCTTTAAGTTTAACGCCACCCCATTCAGTTACTTATGAGGGGCTCGATTTAGGAGGAAGCCTTCACCCTATCTACACCTTAATTAAACCAAAGAAGAAAGTAGCTTCATACAGAGAATTCAAAAGACTGGTTGATGAAAAGAAGCTATACATCTATTTGTAGTTCGTTCTCAAATGAGATTCAAGCTGTGCAATTGCGATTTTAATCTGGTGCTTCAAGATTAGAGAGAGCCTAATTCGTTCCGTAATATCTTCGGCCTTTTTCATAACTTCAAGCACGCTCGAAACCATACCACAAGACTTAAAGGTAGACAACGTTTTATGGCGTAATTCTTCAAACCCCATTGCATCAACGTAAAATTGCTCCCACATTTCCAGTCTGTTCCTTAGTGCGGTTAAACTTACTTCTTTCAATTCTTTATGCAGTGCTGTGTTATCTGGCTGAATATCTTCAAAAAGCCCATAACTGATTTGAATGCGTGTGAGATCGCTGAGAATTATAGGTAGATCCGTTTTATCATAAACCTGTGAAATACTGCTGTGACCAGACACAACGAAAACCTTTAGAGATGCTAACTCCAGGATTTCTTTGATGTCAACTGCTCCCATATTCAAATCCAATACGACGAAATCGAATAGGTCCCAACTCGATGGCTCGAAGACCTCTGTTGTTTGTCCGTTCAAATGTTCCATGTGTTTAAACAAACGCTCACAACGCATTCGATCCATGTTGTCATCGTCGACATATAGGACTTTAACTTCCTCCATTACTCTCTTAAGTTTTGATCAAACCAAAAAGCGATATTGTTTCGAACTATCTCCATAAAGCGTTCAAACCCAACCGGCTTATCAAAATATGCGTTTGCCCCAGCTTTAAGGGCCACACTGATATCAGCACTATTTGATGAAGTACTTAAAATGACAACAGGTAGGTAAAAACCCGATTGTCTTATTCTTTGGAGCGATTCTATTCCATTTAAACCCGGTAGATTTAAGTCGAGAAAAATCAGATCTGGAGACTGCCCTCCACCCTCTAATGCAAGAAGCATTGTTTCAGAATCTTTGAAGTACGTAATGTTCAAATCTTTGTAATCAAGTACTCTAAATGTCCTCTGATAAGTCATCAAATCGACGTCATCATCATCAACTACCCAAATGTTTCTACTTACCATATCGGATTAACTGTTTGGTATTGTAAACCTAAAAGTGCTTCCTTCTTCCAATTTCGAGTCAACTTCAATCCGTCCTCCATGAACTTCAACCAAACGTTTTACTATTGAAAGACCTATACCCGTGCTATTTCGCTCATCTTTCGACTGAAGTGTCTGAAAAATTACGAATATCTTATCAAGGAATTCAGCTTTAATACCAGGACCATTGTCGCTTATTTCAAAGATAACGTCCGTATCTGTCTGATAGGCTCTAACAATCACTTGCTTTTGTTCTTTATCGTTGTACCTTACGGCATTAACAATCAAGTTCTGAAAGATTTGCAACAGGCTGATCCGGTGATATTTTACTGAAACTGCAAACACGTCCAAACAAACAAACGCCTCATCAACTTGAGAGAGAGCATCAATTACGTCTTCGATTAGGGGTTGAACTGCAATATCTTCCTTTTCTAAATTATCATGACCAATACGGCTGTATGTGAGAAGTCCATCAATCATTTTGTGCATCCTTCTAACACGCTTTTGAATTAGTTCCAACATGCCCTTCCCTTCCTTATCCAAAACTTCGCTGTAATCTTGGTAAATCCACTCGGCTAAAGAGCTTACCGCCCTCAGTGGAGCCTTCATATCATGTGATATGACATAAGCATAATTGGTTAACTCTTGATTCACCTCTTCCATTCTTGAAATAAGATTTTCGCGCATTTCTTCGTTTTGTCGCCTTTCTGAAATATCCAAAACTGTGGCGATTGTGCCAACAATCCGTCCCTTAGGATCTCGGAAGGGAGAACCTGTAATTCTTACCCAATAGGTTTCGTCAGAAGGGTATCTTAGCTGGATTTCGTATACCTCAACAATACCTTTCTTCCGCTTATTGTCGATAACCTCTTTCTTAAAGTCTTTAAAACCGACAGGCCTGAATAACTTATAACCCACAGCTCCAAGGATTTCGTTTCGGCTGTAACCTGTTATACTCTCCATCGCCTTGTTGGCATAAGTAATAACATCCTCTAGGTCTGTGACAACAATACCCTCTACCATACTGTTGGCACCAAACCTAAACATCGACTCTCTCTCATAGAGCCGTTGCTCAATACCTTGTCTTCGTACAACCTCATCCAACAGCATTTTATGAGAGACGCATGCCTTAACAGACAAAATAAATCGTCTTAATAATGGCTCTAATAGATTTACATCCTTCTCTGATAAGTTGTATGCATTGCTCTCACTCAGACACACATAAAAATCTCCACCCTTCATCCATATCTTCGACTTTGTTTGGTCATTTGAGCGAAAACTCACCATATCGATGTCAAGGCGGACTAACTGAAACTCAGGAAATGCCGATTTAATTAGAAGAGGGTCAATACTGGATTTTGTCGCATCCTCTGGATAAGCATAGACTAAGTCTAGGCCATTAGGTTTAAGCTCCCACAAAGAGCACCCTATAAGATTCCTGTGTTTTACCAGTGACTTAAAAAAAGTATTGCAATTTTGCTCAATTTTTAAGCTTGTCCCGATTGAAAGAGCTAGCTCATACAGATCCGCTAAATCACTTGTGAGTCTATGCATAATTTACTCCAACTAAACACGTTTTGTTATGTATTTCCCGTTTTTCGTGCTTCTGCGCAGACACCTCCCCAAGAGAAAGAATACCCTCCACAACAATATCGGGAAACTTGGAGTGAAGCACGTTACTTACGCCGGCAATCTCCTTTTCAAATTCTTCATCTAGGTACAACACACGTGAAACACAATCCACTACCAATACCTTCGAAGGTGCTTTGTCTGTCTTAGAGACCGACTGTTCCGCGGCCTCAGTTGCGGCTGCAATCAACTTATCCTTACTGCCTTTGAGCAGGTAGAGTGCTGCATTTTCAGGCAGTTCGTTGATGCACGTAATTGATCCATCCGCACCACAACTGATTGGATCCCGTACAATGTCTTCTTGTCCTTTTCTGCTTATACCCAAGGGGTACTTCATGGAGCCTGAAAAGAAATCTTCGGGATCTATAACATCGCCACATTTATCCTGGATTGTAGCGGAATACAAATCCAACGGCTTTTCCCAGTTTAACGTTTCGATTTTATTCATCTTAACATTAGACGCGATAAATGGACCATCTACTCGCTCGTAACCATGCTTTACACCAAGCGAAAAATCCGCATCCAGCAAAACCAACAAAGCTTTGTCGCTGTAAATATCGTTCTGATCGAATATACACGGTACTTGTTTTAAGGTAAGAGGTCCTGCGCCTACGCCGAGAAAGGTATAACGGGAACCAACAGAATAGAATAAATCGTCTATAAGTTGCTGGTTGTTTATGGCCAAGCCATCAACCATAACTATACCACTCCCAGATTGAATCGATGAGTTTGCAGCTTGATCTGGCACGCTTGAATAATCGTCCAATATCGCATGCGAATCTTGTGCAAAGTGCTGCACAATAAAACCGGTGTAGTGAAGCTTCGTCTCGGGAAAAATGGCCGGATAAATCCCGCCAAACACTTGAAAGTTGTCTGACTGAATATGCGGATTCAATTCCGTGTAGTTGAAATCTTTTTCACCCGCATAAATCAAAACAAGACCATTCTCGATGGTCTTCAAGTGCTCGCCTAATTCATTTACTGTTGAACAATACATGCTTAATTACTCTTACGGTTATCTCCCAACGGAATATTATACGACTGACCTAAGTGCGGGATTTCAACATTCTTAAAACCTTTCTCTTCTAGGGCCCGCTCAAACTGTTCTTGTCGCTCGACATCACCATGAACCAAGAACAACTTCTTGAGTTTGTGTCGATTCAGGTTGTCCAAGTATGCGATCATCTCACCTTCATCACCATGTGCACTGAACGAGTCTAGGATTCGCACCTCTGCTTTCACTTTATAATGTTCGCCAAAAATTCTCACCTCATCTGCTCCGGCTCGAATTCTACCTCCCAACGTACCGGGAGAGCAGTAACCCACAACCAGGATGGTGTTCTCAGGTTGGTGTATTGTATTGGCCAAGTGGTGTTTCACCCGACCTGCAGACATCATTCCGCTGGCGCTAATAATTATTGCCGGTCCGTCCATTGCATTTATTGCTTTGGATTGCTCGACGCTCCGAACATACTTCAGCCCATTAAATCCAAATGGATTAGGATCTTTTGCCATGTAGTCCAATATCTGGTCGTCAAAGCACTCCGGATGCATTGTAAAAATATCCGTTGCGTTCACCGCCAGTGGACTATCAACATAAACCGGAATCTTTGGAAGTCGTTTTTCATGTTCTAACTGATCAAGCATGTAAACGATCTCCTGGGTTCGACCAACGCTAAAGGCCGGAATAATCAACTTACCTTTTTTCTCAACGCATGTGTGGTGAATAACATCCAACAACTCTTGTTTGTTATCGGGCATTCCACCGTGGGTTTTGCCACCATACGTAGACTCACAGATAAGATAGTCCACATCATCCATCGGTACTGGGTCCCGTAAAATTGGGCGATCCGGCCGGCCAATATCTCCCGTAAAACCGATGTACTTGTAATAGCCATCGGGCATTTTTACTCGGAGTGTCACACTTGCGCTTCCAAGAATGTGCCCACTGTCTCGAAAACGAACCGATAATTCTTCGTTAATCCGATACCATCTATTGTATCCAACCCCAATGAACTGATCCATACAATTCTTGGCATCTTGAGTTGTGTAAAGCGGATCTACCGGCTTCATCCCCAATCGTTCTCTGTGTTTGTTGAGGTATAGCACATCTTTCTCTTGGATGTAAGCACTGTCCATGAGCATGATGGAAGCTAAATCCCGAGTTGCACTGGTACAGATGATATCACCGTTGTAGCCGTCTTTGCAAAGTTTTGGTATCCGACCGCTGTGATCTATGTGCGCATGGCTTAAAATCATATAGTCAATTTCATCCGGCTCGTACAGCCAAACTCGATTAAAATCCTCGTATTTGTCCTCGTTCCCTTGGTACAAG
>CAJXLR010000085.1 GCA_913056425.1 uncultured Bacteroidota bacterium | reverse complement strand
GGTGACCCTGGATCCGCTCATTACCCCTACTGCAAAGGGAATACCATTCACAATCTGGTCGATCGTCATTCAAAGGGTTCTGACAAAGAAACCTTGTATTACGGGGTCAGTGCCTACATTATCAGTGTGTCAGTTAGTAGTGTGAAACTTAAGGCGAATCGTGCTGGAGATTCGTTTGACCTAACTTTCAAACGTGAACTAGCTGGATGTGGACATACTGAGACTGGCTGTGAGTTAAATGACTCTACCTATACATGGAAAAGACAACCCACTTGTCCGTACTCCCGTCTCCAAAGACTGAATGGCATTCAATATTCCATAATAAACGAATTTGAGAAGAATGTTACGATTGTCACCTCGGCCCAAAGCAGAGACATCGTGTTAAATCAAGTGGGTCAACAGAATATAATGCGCTTTGAACTCCGAGATGAAACAGGGCTCTGTAATAACCGTAGAGTGTTCTTTACCAACTATGAAGGGATCTTTTTACAAGATCCTGGAGCTGCCTTGCCCATTACTAAACCGGTACATCCCTCAGAAATGCGATGGGAATTTTATATTTCCAATCGAGATGACTACTTATACCACGATTTAAAAGACACTATTGAAACAAAATTTAATGCAGTCCTAAGTGGCGTTTGTTTGGATTTGGCCTTACTGGAACAATTCTATTCTTACATGCAACGGCAAAATACTGGATTACAATCTATCATACTTGGACGAGGCAATTTTGGGATGAACAGCGGAGAGTCCTTGTACATCTTTAACTGCCCAAAAGTGATAGTGGAACCTCGATCTACTAACTCTTGTTATGCAGAGCTACCAGTAACCACTTTTGACAAACATCGGAATATCTCATTGGAAGCCTTCGTACAACCTTATAACCGTCGCCTTGTGGACATTGGGACTGAAGTTCCTTGTGCACCCCAATTCGTTCCCAAATACCAGACTACCGCCGGGTCTTGGATCATGGCTACTCCATCGATAATGTTCACCTCGGCACCTCGACCACCGCAGAAGATCCTGTCAGATATCCGCAATATTACTTTGCCTACAAGGGACCTTACTAAGGATGGGGTGTACTCATCCACTGATCTTCAACGAATGAGGGACTACCTAGATCTCAGCCAAAAGCGTGAAGTGTTGACCATCAAATTGGTCCGACAAGCCCAAGGAAGTGCCTTCAAATCGGCCGGAGCTTTAAACCCAGGGAGCATGTTTCCGGCCTTCAGCATGTGGGACTGGATGAAGGATACCTTTTGGACTTTTCTGGCTACATGGGGAAGTGCTGCTTCTGTATTTATGGCCGGATATACCATCTACGCCATGATCAAAAGCTTATTCCATACGTTATACAGTATTTTGATGTTGAGAAATAACTACGGGTGCTCACGTATGTTGTGCTGGTCTTGTTGCATGGATGCCTATCTGACAAAAAGGGTCAACAATATACGAGATCAAGAGCATACTTACAACTTCGTAGTAGAACCCAATGCTCCACCTGACCACCCAGCCAAAGGGATATTGAAGAGTCCGGATCATTCTTCATATCGGAACTTATCAGAGCAAGTCCAAGAAGAAAAAGTTAGCCTCCTAAAAGGATTTCTGGAGTGGGGAAAATCTAAAACAACCCCGGACTTAAGAATTCAGGAGCTGAATACGTATAAAGCATCCGATGCTTTGGAGAAAGATATGTTCAAGCGATCCGATACTGAAAAGGACTTCCCACAGGAGGAACGAGAATCAGATGTCAAACAGTTGTCAACCAAAGAGACGAGTGAAGAGGGGCTAACACATGTCAGTTCTTACCGACCACCTGTTCCTCCGAAACCTCGAGATATTTATCAGGGATTTTAACGTCAAATTTCGACCCCCATCAACTTTCACGCAGAACTTTGATCCCTTTTGTTGCTCAGGTTCCTGGTCTGACTCGCACTGTAGTGCGTATCCGTACTACCTAGATTCCATGATACTTACGAATTATGCCTACTGGAATGGATTTACTGGACGCACCGGAATCCTCCCTTCGGGGATCGGACCTTTACCGGTCCGAACCGACCATGTTCGGGTCGTTAAATATAGAACACATCACCGACCAGGTTCGGGTCGTTAAATATAGAACACATCAATTCGATGAATGGAGGTGAATATCACGAACAACGATGCTACAACAGTTTGAACGTTTTTGGACATTGGTTTCGATCTGAATGTCATAAAGATATGCCCTACTCGACCTTGAAAGCGAGTGGGAAGAAAGGGAAGATCATGGACAAAGCAAACCATATGTGAAAAACTCATAAAGAAAGAACTAATTGGAAGTGGATCCTCTGTGAATGAGAAGAATACAAAAAGGAAACCTGTTAATAAACAGAAGTTGTTGTGCTTACCTTCAATGTCGGAGGTGGAATGGGGCTCACACTATTGCCGGAAAAGTAATAGGAGCAAAACCATTGATTCTAATTTCTTCAATTTTCCAAAACTAACCACTCCTCTAAAAATCTTCAATTCTTCTTTTGAAACTATTTTTGAATTAACAAACGCACTAGCACTGTAACACAACCTGCCTCTCAGGTTGTTTTCTTTTTACTAAAACTATGCAGCTTGTTACCAAAGCTGTTAATGGATGCAAATAGTAGTACATCTTTAAGCACCCTTCGCCGTGAGATTGCTCTGTAATGTATCCCTTGACATAAACCGGTTATTACAAGGGACCTCATAAGTCAGTATGGGTCACTTGTATCAATAAATTATGCTTGTTTTTGTTGCTTTGTATCTTGAATGGCACTCTACATGTATTGTCTTGTATGGTATGTAACTTCAAGTTGATTGAAAAATTGTCCTAGAAAAAACATGTATTTGAACACACGTATTAATCACGCATCTTGCTTGGATTTATCAAATATCAAAGGGAAAGTGTTGAAAATTCTCAGTGTACGGACACGAATCAAACCAAATGACTCGAGACAAAAAACGAGGAAAACAAAAAAGAACAAAAAGGAAATAAAAACAAATAAGAATAAAAAAATAAAAACCACAAAATTGAGAAAAATACAATAAAAAATAAAAAACAACAAAATGCTCCACTACCAAAAAAATTTTAAAACCCACAAAAAACCCTAAAAATGTATTGTAAATATTGTAATTGTATTGTAAATATTGTACGAATTGCAGTAGTAGTAAGGATATGTTACAGAAATAGTTTAAATGTTGTCGACATTCTCTCTCTCTCTTGTATCAATCAGCATTAGAGTTTCCGACAAGATTAAATTAATAGCTGTAATGGAACAGTGTTGCTAAATGACTTACGTAATCATCTGGTCGACTAGTACACACAGACGACTACTAGTACCCAAATGGGGTTGATGTACGCCAATTACGAATAAATACGGGAAAGAAATGATTCAAGTTGTGGTGAGGTACGAAAAAACTCAAAACGCAAATACTAAAAGTAGGCAAGTAAAAGCAATTACGAAAAGACAAACAAAACGGTATAACAAATTTTTGAAAACAAATCAACTGCCCAACTGTTGTTAATACTAATGCCGGAATGCACGCACAATGTACATAAGTTAATTCATCATAACAATAGTAGTTGTATTCATCATAAGCCATGTAGTTGTATATTGTACTGTATCATCGATTACTTCGTACTAATGGACAACTAATGCATGTAACAAAGTAAACATATTGTTTGACATATTGTAATTCAACATCACATTGTAATTAAACATATTGTAATCCACATCTAAGTAATTCATAATGTAATTCCGATCTAATAAGTGCCACCAAAAAATATCAAAACTTTCAAGCTGTCTAATTGTTGTAATGCTAGCAGGAGCTACGCAAAATTTCGACCCCCATTTGTTATGAAATTGCCATATTATGCCAATGATGACTAAGCTTGATGACTAACCAAGAGTTCACTTGTACCCATTGGTTCGCTTGTACCCATTGTCATAATGATGACACATAGCTTTGGAGGATATATGATGACTGTACCTCCTGGAAATGGAATTGTGGAATGTCCCTTTCTCTTTTCCTAAGAAAGACATTTCATGCTACTTCCAGAAGGTACCATCACCGCTCTCTGACTGGAGTATAAAAGGAGGTTCTACCCAGGATTCTGGGCATTATTATCTGGACCAACTAAGTGTGTAATTCTCTGAATAGTGAATAAAGAATTGGAATCTTGAACTAAGTGTCTGCCTCTATAATTATTTCCCGATCACTTGTCTAAAAAACCATATAATTGGGTTTTCGTCTAAGTGAGGAAAGTTAAAGTGGAATCTACCTTCGGTGATTCCACAATAAATGGTGGCAGCGGAAAACACTTATAACAATTTTCTCAATTTTGTCTTACTTGTGCTTTCTTCACATGGCCGAGATTCGCTACTATAATATCATCATACACTCGGGTGAAATTGTGAGGACACAACAACACAAGTAACAAATTTATGAGTGATTCTTCATCCGAAGGATCAGGTTATAATTCCGCTCTAGAGACTACGCTGGCTGATAAAGACGAACCACCGGTTTTCGCCTTGTTTGACCCACCATCTGACTCGGCAGCGGCTGCAGACACCACTATGTCCGTCACCAAAACGGAATTTGATGATGCTGTGAAGGACTTGAAAGCTCAGATTAAGTCCTTACAAGACGCGAATGATACTTTGACTGGCCAATTGGGACAAGGAGGAGGAGGAGGTGCCCCGGATGACTTAAAACACATCAAACCTCTCACTTTCGAACTAACCTCTGGCGAATCATGGATGAACTTTAAGGCACATTTTAGACTTACGGCGGAAGCAAAAAGGAATATTTGGACACCTAAAACCGCTAAGATCAACTTGGCATTGGCAATGAGGAAGGCTGCTGCAGAATGTGTCCATGATATAGATCCGTTGGACGATACGAAATACCCTGACTTTGAAGCCTTGTTGAAAGCTTACGACGAACGATTTCTTCCATCCGCTAACACCGAGTTGCTAAAACTCCAAGCAGATCAGGCTAAACAGGGAATAAACGAATCTCTTTTGGCATGGAGCACCAGGTATTCTCAACTCTTCCGACGTGCCTATCCAGATACTTGGAAGGAAAAAGAAGAAGACATGACCAGACATTTCATCTACCATCTCCGCAACCAAAAGGTGGTGAAAGATGTAATCAGAAGGGAACCAACGAATTACCAGGAAGCACTCTTATTTGCACAAAAGGAATCGGCACTGGTTGATGTGACGGAAGGAACAAGAATGACGAATTGGACAAGATTCAACAAGCCGACGGAGGGTATCAATGCAACTATCAATCATGAAGACCAAGCCATAGCAATTGTTGATCGAAAGACCGCCCGCTGTCACTACTGTAACAACGTGGGGCATTTCAAAAAAGAGTGCCGTAAGTTCTCTGAGGCAGTTAAAGCCAAGATGAAAGCCCGAATGACGAATCAACGGAGTCGCAGGAATAGCACACGACATCAAGTACGTGACCGATCGGCATACTCTCAAAAAATTCAAAAGGTGATGGCTGCGATTACTGCTGATTCGGATGATGAGCCAAACGAACCTGAAACCGAACCAAATGAGGAAAAGACGCGAGAAGAAGAAGAGGAGACTGTTGAGGATGAGGATGCGGTGGAAGAACAAATGGATGAAGTCCTTTGCAGTTTAACTCACGATGAAATGGAGGAATTAGCGGGAGCTTTGGATCACGAAACTGCCGTATGAATAATAATTCTTCCAATATCTTACGCCCACTACCTCGACTAGACCCAACGTTAGTCTCATGGAAACGAACACCGAAAGATGAAAATATGAAAAAACAATTGGCTGCTTGTCGAACTTACCCAAAGTATTGCCCTGTTCGGTTAAATGGGATAGCTACTTTCGCGTTCATAGATTCTGGAAATTGTTTACCCAATATCATCAGTCTGGATTATATTAAGAAATTGGGATATTCGGAATCGTCCCTACGACCCCTATCTCTGAAGAGTGTTGGAACGGCTGGAAAAGGGCATTCGATAGAGGTAGTAGGCACTACGAAAAAACCAATTCGCCTGCGGTTCGCAGGAACGGGAAATGTCTACATGTTTCGACCATTAGTGGTAAAAAAACTTTCGATGAATGTGAATATCGGTGGACCCTTTATGAGGAAAATCGGTATTTTGCAAGATCACGCACGTGGCACGTTACGAATCCGGCAGAAACAAGATAAATACAAGGAAGTACCCCTATTTACAGCCAAAGAAATTAATTTACTTAAAGCTGGAGGCAACATTTGCACAACGGATGAAGCGGACCACGAATTGACCATGTATATGGCCAGGGGTGCCACTATCAATCCGGGAACTGGAAGGCAACTATCGGTACGTCTCCCAGAAGTAGAACAACAACGGGAAAAGAGAAGATTGGGACGTTGCCACCTCACCAATGCTCTATACCAGATGGGGTTAAGAGACGACGAAACAGTAATATCAAAACCTGATTGTTTTGGCAATCTAGTCCTGCTGGTATATAACGACTCTAATCACGTTGTCCGACTACCTGAAGGAAGACGAATCGGCACGTTCACATCTATGAAACATCATCGTACAGGACAACCACCACGACTTTGCACTTTATGGAATGATCCTATCGAGTCACCACGGTCAACTGAAGAATCAACCGACGCGGCGGTGATTCGAAGGAAAGAAGCCGACGCGCAGAAACAACTCCTCACGGCAACAAGTACACAGAAAAAGAATGTAATGGAGGAATTTAAGCTACGTGACTCGAAGATCCTGTCAAGTAATAAGGAATTAATGGA
>CAJXLR010000084.1 GCA_913056425.1 uncultured Bacteroidota bacterium | reverse complement strand
ATCGTGTACATCTCCCTTGACAGTTGCCAAAAGGATTTTACCTGCAAATTCTTGTTTGCCCTCTTTTTCGGCTTCTATATAGGGGAGTAAATAGGCCACCGCTTTTTTCATCACCCGCGCCGACTTCACAACCTGGGGCAAAAACATTTTGCCACTGCCGAACAAGTCCCCTACCACATTCATGCCGTTCATCAGGTGGCCTTCTATCACTTCGATAGGCGCTTGTACAGATTGACGTGCTTCCTCTACATCTGCTTCAATAAAGGAGTCGATTCCCCGCACCAAAGCATGTGTAATGCGGTCTTGTAATGTGTTTTCTCTCCATGCCAAATCGTCTTTGGACTTGGTCTTGGCACTGCCTTTGACCTGCTCGGCAAAGTCCAACAAACGCTCTGTTGCGTCAGGACGCCTGTCAAGTAGTACATCTTCGACATGTTCCAATAAATCTTTGGGAATGTCGTCATAGACTTCTAGCATGGTAGGATTGACAATCCCCATGTTCATCCCATGTTGAATTCCGTGATATAAAAATGCTGAGTGCATCGCCTCACGAACGGCATTATTCCCTCTGAACGAGAATGAGATGTTACTTACCCCACCTGACACTAATGCTCCGGGTAGGTTTTCTTTAATCCAGCGTGTGGTATCGATAAAATCAACCGCGTAATTGTTGTGCTCTTCAATACCGGTTGCGATGGCCAGAATATTTGGGTCGAAAATGATGTCTTCTCTCGGGAACCGAACCTTGTCCACCAAAAAGTCGTAGCTCCTTTTACATATTTCGATACGTCTATCGTAGGTATCGGCTTGACCGGTTTCATCAAATGCCATCACTACTGTTGCAGCGCCGTATCTTTTGATAGCCTTAGCCCGTTTTACAAATTCCTCTTCTCCGTCTTTTAAGCTAATTGAATTTACAATTCCCTTTCCTTGAAGACATTGCAACCCGGCTTCGATGATTTCCCATTTTGACGAATCTATCATTACCGGAACTCTCGAGATATCAGGCTCTGCTGCGATAAGATTCAGAAACTTGGTCATCGCCTCAACGCCATCGAGCATCCCGTCGTCCATGTTCACATCGATAATCTGCGCTCCGTTTTCAACTTGCTGGCGTGCAACAGAAAGTGCCTCATCGTATTCATCATTCAGGATGAGTCGAGCAAACTTCTTCGAACCAGTTACGTTGGTACGTTCGCCTACGTTAACAAAGTTGAGATTGTTTGTAAAATTGAGGGGTTCTAATCCGCTGAGTTTGAGCATTGCACTTTCTATTTGGTGTTACAAGAAAGTGCCAAGGTATCTTTTCACACCAGGTGTGATAGGAATTGGCACCTTGTCTTAAAACAGGTTGCCAAGGTTTCATTGGGCCTAATCCCTCCGCCTTTCTTGATAACGGCACAAAAATAAGGGAATGGCTATACAAAAAAAGGCCGGCAAAGCCGGCCTTTAGTCTTATTTGAGTTATTTGTTATTCTCGAATCAAGGTCACGGTACCGCTTACTGGTCCCCAACCATCATTCTCGTCACGATTCTTCAATTTGTAATTGATTACATAGAAGTATGTACCTGGAGGACACTTCGTTCCTTTGTTCATGATCGTACCATCCCAGTGAACCAATGGCATTCCCACAACGCCTTCGTGTTTGAAGACTAGCTCACCCCAACGGTTGTAAATATCAATCTGGTATTCTTCCCATCCTTCAATCTCAACTACGAACTCTTTGTTCAACGCATCTTCCTCATCCGGAGTAAACACGTTGTATGGGATAAACTTGATAAAGAACTCATTCTTGATTGTATCACAGAATGTATCTGTACATCCAATCTCGTTTTCCGCGATTAAACAAATCTCAAACTCGTCAACCGTTTCACCCCAGTTACGGATGTATTCTTGGTTGATGTCATCTGTAGATTCCTCATCGTATGTTCCTTTGATTTCGTTCTCAAATCTCCACAAATACTTAGTTGCATTCTGAGAGGTATTCGTGAACCTGAAATCTGGTTTATCTGATTCATCGATGTCGAATTTCGCTGTAGGAGTGATTACTGTTACCGTTCCTGAGTCGACATCAATACACTTCGGTCCAAAGTCACCCGGAGGTAGGTCGTAATTAGGTATTAACTCTACATTGTACGTTCCGATGTCTTTGTAACTATGCGTTACAGAATCTGTCGGATGGCTTCGAGTTGCGGTATCACCATCACCGAACGACCATTGGTAATACTTGTAGATCGTATCTGAATTACTCTTGAACGTTACCAATTGATCCGGACAAACAATTGTGTCAGAAATCTCAAGATTCGCTTGAGCAACAGGACGAACGATTACTTTAATTCTACGTGGCACCTTACCATCTTTTGTACTCGTATCCGGGAATACTCGGAAACAACGGTTTGCAGATCCTTCAATTGTATCCTCCATGTACATCAATAGGAAGTATGTACCGGCGTCGTTGTATTGGTGCTTGAAGATGGTGTTGATGTCGGTTGAAGACGAAGTTGTATTCAACGAATCACCCCATGACACAACCCATGCCGGGTTGAACATCGGATCTTGACTGGTATTGGCAAGTGACACCGAGTCTCCAACACAAATAATTATAGAGTCTTCACCCCAGATACTTCCACCATCGAATTCGAATCGTGGTTGAGGTCCTTTGATAAAGATGGTTTTCTCAACTGAATCGATACAACCTAAAAGAGTCTCAATTTTCAACTTAACCGTGAAGTACCCACTAGATGTATAATCATGCGATGGATTCTTCAAGATAGATCTTTGAGAACCATCACCGAAGTCCCACTCATATCCAATTACACTATCACATGGCTCGTATACTCCATTTGGACATGTGTCACGACCTCTACATGGGTCGAATACGATAGACGAATCGAAGAACGAAACGATACCATCACATGGATCCCCACTAGTATTTTGGTTTGTCTCAAAGTTTGCAAGCGCACCGGTTACCATTGCTGTAACGAATGCCGTATCACGACAACCGATACTATCTTTCATCGCAATAGCGATTAGGTACTCACCTGGCTCATCGTACTGGTGGAAGAACTGCAAGCTTCGGTTGAAGTCGTCAACACCATCGTTGTAATCCCAATCGATAGCTTTGGTCTCAAGCTTACCATTTGCGTATCGCTGTGGATCTTCCCAGAATTTACGTGGGTCAATTGGGTAATCATTCGGGAAGGCGTCATCGCCGTACTGCCAGTAACGGATACTGTCGTACAATTCGTGGAAGTCGTCCTTACATACCGCTTCATTGACTAGATCGAACTCATTCAAGAATCCAACGTTAAGCAGCTTAGCCCCACTCTTCTCACAACCAATCGTGTTGTTCAAGAATATACCCGGAACCATAGGTCCGTTTGAGTTCACCCAAACTGTATCTTTCTTAGAAGGATCACAGAAGTTGAGTCGGACTTCCGCATGTTTATACTCGAACTTGTATACACCCGGGATTACAGATCCACGTTTGAATACGGTATCTGTTGCCACTAAGTCGTAAGGAGCTACCAAGGTATCAAAACCTTGAAGCGATGAATCACGGAAGTGGAATACCTCTTCAATGATTACTGAGTCGGTCTTAGCATCGTTTGTATACTGGTATTTGTATTGATCGTGGAACACAACGTTCTCATCAATACCTTTCTTCCCGATAACGAAGAACTCACTGATTCCGGTTGTGTCAATACAACCAACTGTACCGTCACCCAACATTAGAGCAAAGTCTTCTGCTGGAATGTCTCGGATATCCAGGTTAAGTTGTTTCAACACGTTGATTAGAATTTTGTCTGCTTGATAGGTGTTCACTTCGTAATCCCAATCGCGGTAAATACGCGTAACAAGAGTATCCAATGTTACATCACCAAACAATTCATCAAGCGTGTGTCTTACCACATAGTTATATAACCACTTGTCTGTGTTCTTATTCCAAGTTACATTTTCATCGTTACGTCCTGGTTGAGGTCCTTTGTACTCTTGGAAGTACTGGAATTGCTCGTAGTAGCCAGACAAACGATCTGGGTAACCCCAGTTCCAACGCAATGCGCGGATACTGTCTTGAATTGGGTTAACCATTCTGAAGTATGCAGTCTCTCCAGCACAAAGTGCTAATGGATCATTCTGAGGAATTAAGATATCGAATTGTGCATCTAAGTACTGGTAACGGAACATGTCGCTGTACCAAGCTGTGTCTGTACACTCAGGTGCGATAGGGTTTCCTTGAGCATCCGTTCTTGGAGGTCCGTTTCCGATAACCAAACCAATTGTGAATGAACCATTTGGTCTCAAGCTAGGATCACTTCCAACCTCACCGGATGAATATCCTTTTACGAATTGAGTACCCCACTGACCAATGATGTCGTATGGTAACACAAACGGAATCGGAAGACCCGGAGGAGGAGGTGCCAGGATACCACCACTCTTATAGTTAATCCAGTTGTTTGGACCGGTAAGTGAATCGTAGTTCACTTCGAACCACTGCTGCGTACAACCCGGCTTCGTTTCATCCATGTTGAAGGTTAGGTAGTAGTTCAACTTGTTACCATCCAATGGACAAGGTACACCAGACTCCCATCTCAAACCACGTGCACTAGGTGGAATAAGAGCAAGAGAAATATTGTTTGAACTCTCACACTCAAGTGGGTGAACAGTATCCTTGTGATACAGGGTTACCGAGTTACATGATGCTGTATTGTTATAGAAATAGTTTCTGTGGTAAACAGAATCGACTACTACTACAGACCGTTGTACCGTAGTTTCTTGACCGTTGATAATTGTATCAACCAAGATATTACTTGCGCCGGCAACAACTACACGTTCTTGATTGATTACCATTTCTGAACGTGATAAGATTGAATCACCTTCCTCAACTTCAAATTGGTAATCTTTTTCAATGGTTAAAGTCTTCGGACCTGTTTGAGTGGTCACCTGACCATTCTGAAGGTTCTTCAACTTAATCGTAGTACCTGAAGGAATGAAGTAAATCTGATCCTCCCAGATAACCGTATTAATAACCGACCCTTTGTATACCGTGTTTGGTCTCCAGATCTTAAGTCGGTAATTATTTTTCTGTGTAAACTCATCGTATACCTTACCGCTGTCAATGGTGATAGTATCGGTTCTAGCAACACCCATTGAGTCTGTGAATGGTATGTAGAAAGTTTTCGTCGAGTCCTTTGGTACAAACAGCACTACTTCTTGAGGAACAACAACCGTATCTGCCGCATATACCTGAACTTGGTAACATTGGCGAGCATGACGGCTAAATAGTGTTCTTGGAGCAGGGTTTGTATAGAACTGTCCGTTGTTTCGGTACTTGTAAATATCATCCCATGGTGTGTACCAGTGAACCGGTAACGAATCCAAGGTGAAGTTACAGTTTAGATTAACGTTTTTATTCGCACGCGTATCGGTAGTACACTGCGGCGCAAAGTTGTCGCCTAAAGTCCACAGTCTGTATACGTGATCTTTTCTTCGGATCGCTGGATCTACCGGAATGGCTGTTTGATCTCCTGCGCGGGTATTCTCATTAAAGTTGAAAACGAATCTTCGTTTGAATGTGAAACCGGAAGCGTTTCTACCAAATCTCGTAGTATCCGTTCCGTCTACCAACACAAATGAATCGAGTTGATCATCGAAGTATAGTTTCTTACTGCCTTCGTTGAATACCTCGGTAATTGGGTACTTCGCTATGAAAGTGTCCGTATTTGTTTTAGCATTTCTAAATACATAGATACTATCCACTTGTGTCACTTTGTGACGGACAATTTGATAGTTCGTTGGGAAGAAGTAGAAGAATGAATCTTCGTCCCAGTAATTTGGATCGTTGTGATACCACGTTGAGTTGTTCACAAAGTGAACAGAATCACGGATCTCACACTGATATTTTTCTTTCTCGAGTACACGAACAAATGGCACCTCAATTGTAGATGATGGACCCACCTTAGTAATCGTGTCAAAAATCATGATGTCACACGGTCCCGATACAATCCGCAATGAAATCATCCAAGGTCCACCGCCATAGTTGTGGCAAGGAGTCCAAGATTTATCGTCAAAGTTGTCATTACCCGATGGAGGATCTCCAAAGTTCCACAAGAACTGAGCCCCAGGAATAGGACCTGTGTTCAACTTGAAACAAGTTTCAGGGTCACTCGTACAGGATGAGTCTTTGTCGGCAATAATTTTTGGATCTAGTTTGATGTTCGTCGCTGCAGCCTTATATGTGAATGTCTCCGAACACCCGAATCGAGATGTCACGGAAAGCGTTGCGTCAAACGTACCGTTAGTATAATACCACCGTTCGATTATTCCGTCCAATGCGTCACCAGTCCAATACTGAGTATTTGTAACCGAGTCACCGATAATTAGACCGTTACCGAAATCAAAACGGAATTCAGCAATGTCTTTCAACCCGATAAATTCTTCAGGCTTAGACTTCCAATTAACATATGTTTGGTTGGTGATAGTGGCCATCGTAGAATCACACTTCGTTGGTGCGTCACTCAACAATGAAACCCCAAGCTTAGGAAACACTTGAATGAAATCGTCAAAGTATGCCTCGGTAACACAACCGTTTTTATCTTCCAACTCGATTTTTAGGTTGAACCATCCACCTTTGGGGTCAATAACCGAGTGACAAATAGTGTCACCCGTTCCAGGGTTAACTGCGTCGTATTTCGCACCATCTGAAAAGAGGTATGTTCTACGAACGATTTGACTTCCCGGAGCTGGAGTACTGCTATCTACGATACAGAAAAGGTTTCCGCGGAAACACTGTCTGTTTGGTGTTAG
>CAJXLR010000083.1 GCA_913056425.1 uncultured Bacteroidota bacterium | reverse complement strand
AGCTGAACATTAGACGCTTCTTCTTCTCGCTTATGTAAGTCGTTTAGTGTCTGTATTTGTCCTTCTTTTTCTT
Source organism: uncultured Bacteroidota bacterium (assembly GCA_913056425.1). GTDB lineage: Bacteria > Bacteroidota > Bacteroidia > NS11-12g > UBA9320 > UBA987. The sequence continues at coordinate 6,767 of CAJXLR010000083.1, read as the reverse complement.
CCTCTGTGGCTCGGATTACCTCTTTTGGAATAATCGTTGGTGAACCCTTGGAACTCAAGAATGTATTCACTCCTATGATTGGATATTCTCCTGTATGCTTTAGCGTTTCGTAATACAAACTCTCTTCTTGAATTTTTGAGCGCTGGTACATAGTCTCCATCGCACCCAGCACACCGCCACGTTCAGTGATTCGGTCAAACTCTGCAAGAACTGCTTCTTCAACGAGGTCGGTCAACTCTTCGATGATAAACGACCCTTGAAGCGGATTCTCATTTTTAGCCAATCCCAATTCACGGTTGATAATTAGCTGTATTGCCACTGCACGTCTTACACTCTCTTCGGTTGGAGTCGTAATCGCTTCGTCGTAGGCGTTTGTGTGCAAGCTGTTGCAATTGTCGTAAATCGCGTAAAGTGCTTGGAGTGTAGTACGTATATCGTTGAAATCAATTTCCTGCGCGTGCAAGCTGCGCCCACTCGTTTGGATGTGGTATTTCAACATTTGGCTACGTTCATCTGCACCATATTTCAGCTTCAAAGCTTTCGCCCAGATTCTTCGGGCAACACGACCAATAACGGCGTATTCCGGATCGATACCATTGGAGAAGAAGAACGATAAGTTAGGACCAAACTTGTTGATGTCCATTCCTCTACTGAGGTAGTACTCAACATATGTAAACCCGTTTGCCAACGTAAACGCCAACTGAGTAATCGGATTAGCTCCTGCTTCTGCAATGTGGTAACCCGATATAGACACAGAGTAGAAGTTTCTTACTCCATTGCCAATAAAATATTCTTGAACATCACCCATCAAGCGGAGCGCGAATTCCGTTGAGAAGATACACGTGTTTTGCGCTTGGTCTTCCTTGAGGATATCGGCTTGAACGGTTCCCCGTACCTGAGTAACGGTTTCTGCTTTGATTTTCGCGTAGACATCAGCAGGTAAAACCTTGTCTCCGGTGACACCAAGTAGCATAAGACCTAGACCATCATTTCCTTCGGGTAAATCCCCCATGTATGCTGGACGCTTAACTCCTCGTTCTTTGAAGTAGGCGTCTAGCTTCTTCTCAACCTCCGCTTCTAAGCCATTTTCTTTGATGTAAATCTCACATTGTTGGTCAATCGCTGCATTCATGAAGAATCCAAGCAGCATTGGTGCAGGACCATTGATCGTCATCGATACTGAAGTGCGCGGATCTGCTAAATTGAATCCACTGTACAATTTCTTCGCGTCATCAAGGCAACAAATACTAACGCCGGAGTTACCAATTTTGCCGTAAATATCTGGTCTGTGGTCCGGGTCATTTCCGTAAAGAGTTACCGAGTCAAACGCTGTTGAAAGTCGTTTTGCCGGCATGTCTAAACTGAGATAGTGGAATCGCTTGTTTGTTCTTTCCGGTCCACCTTCTCCCGCAAACATTCGAGTTGGGTCTTCACCTTGACGTTTAAACGGATAAATACCAGCGGTATATGGGAATTTTCCCGGTACGTTTTCTTGTAAGTTCCATTTCAGGACATCGCCCCATGCTTCATATTTAGGTAAGGCGACTTTTGATATTTTTTGGTGAGAGAGAGATTTAGTATTTGTTTCAACCTTTATTTCCCTTCCACGCACCAAATACGTGTATATATCGTTGGCGTATGCTTCCTTAAGTGAGTCCCATTCGTCAATTACTTTCTGCAACTTCGGGTCGAAGTCAAGCGCCACACGTTCGTAGGTGGATTCTAAGTCTTTCACCAATCGGTCGGTGTCATCTGCCTTCGATTCGTGAATCGTTTCTATAGTTTTTCGTATGCCGTAAAGTTTTTGGGCAACTTCGGCTTGTTTGATAGCCCATTCGTCATACTGTCTGTTATTCTCTGCAATTTCAGAGAGGTATCGAACGCGCTTTGGCGGGATGATGAAAATCTTTTCAGACTCGTCCTCTTCTTTTTCGAATGACGTCTGGAAATTCGAGTTCGTTCGCTCGTTTAGCGTGGCTAATAATTGTGCGTATAAGCTATTTACACCGGGGTCGTTAAACTGACTTGCAATAGTTCCATAAACCGGCATGGTCTCAGGATCTTGCTCAAATAGTTTATGGTTTCTCTGGTATTGCTTTTTTACATCACGCAGAGCATCAAGCGCTCCACGTTTGTCAAACTTGTTAATGGCAATTAAATCGGCAAAATCCAGCATATCGATTTTCTCTAACTGTGTTGCCGCACCGTATTCGGGTGTCATCACATACAGGCTAACATCACTGTGATCAGTGATTTCGGTATCGCTCTGACCAATACCGGAAGTTTCGAGAATAATTAAATCGTAACCCGCAACTTTCAGGATGTCTTTTGCTGTATCAATGTGGGCCGATAAAGCTAAGTTCGCTTGGCGCGTAGCCAACGAGCGCATGTAAACGCGATCGTTTCGTATGCTGTTCATACGTATGCGGTCGCCAAGCAATGCGCCACCTGTCTTACGTTTACTTGGGTCAACCGAGATAATTGCAATCGTCTTATCCGGAAAGTCTAACAGGTATCTGCGAACCAATTCGTCCACCAAGCTACTTTTACCGGCACCACCGGTTCCGGTTATTCCCAGAACTGGAACGGCAAGTTCAGCCGCTTCTGTTTTGATGGATTCCAGTAGAGCTTTGTTCTCCTCCGGATAATTCTCCGCCGCCGAGATAACTCGGGCGATAGACATTTTATTCTGTTTACGGAATGAGTCCACTTCTCCATTTAGCTGATATCCTGTTGGGTAGTCTGATTTCTCAACCAAGTCGTTAATCATACCTTGGAGACCCATAGCCCGTCCATCATCCGGGTGGTAGATGCGTTCAATACCATAATCTTGAAGCTCAGCGATTTCTTCCGGTAAGATGGTGCCTCCACCACCACCAAATATCTTGATGTGTCCTGCACCTTTTTCCTTGAGTAAGTCGTGCATGTATTTGAAGTACTCATTGTGCCCACCTTGATAACTTGTCATGGCTATGGCATTGGCATCTTCCTGAATTGCAGTATTGACTACTTCTTCTGCGCTACGATCATGGCCAAGGTGTATTACCTCACAACCGGTTGACTGTATTATACGGCGCATTACATTTATTGCCGCGTCATGACCATCGAACAACGAAGCTGCAGTTACAATTCGGACTTTATGCTTGGGAGTATACGGCTGTGAGTCATTCATATTTGAAAATTTGGACTGCAAAGATAAGTTTGTTACTGTTTTTAGATAAAAAGAAAGGGCTGCTTGATTCAGCAGCCCCGAAGCCCGTTAGAGCATGTTTAGTAATTTAGTTTATCCCGTCTCGGGAAAGCTAGTTAGTACTACAAATAGTAAAAACAAGTAGTAAAACAGAGTCGTTAATAATTTTCGTAGTTAATAATCAGTAGTAAGTAGTGTAGTTAGTATTTATCAAATGTTTTAAATTTCTTTCGATGTTCATCAGGCATCGTACACCAAATGAATTGCAAGCGGTGTGCCAGAAAACGAAGTAGGCCATGTTAAAATGCAGTTAGTCAATGCTTTACATTGCATTTGTGTTGAATTCGGGGGTGTGCCAAAATGCTTAAAATGTACCAAAACGAGAACATACTCTAAAAACGAGAATAAGTATCAAATATGGAATATAGAATTCTGGAGTAGAAAAGTGAATAAAAAAATACCCGCCAATCTGGCGGGTATTCTGTGCAGAGCACGGTTAATAATTTCAAAGTCCTTGTGTTAAGTATCAGTAGTAGTAGTCAGGACAATGAGTTGAACATAAGTAATTAGTAGTAATAGTATTTTAAGTAATAATGTCTTTTGTCTTGTGGTTAATCTAAGTTCAATACACGTGCCAAAGGCGAGGAATAATGTGTCAAGTTGTTGATAATCAGAATGTAGTGTTGGTTATTAGTCCTTATTCAAAATGAATCGAAATCCTAAAAAGAGAAAATGACCCAAAATGAAACAAAATTTGAGGATGCTTTTGATGTTTTTTTTATCACTTTTGTCAACGTGGAGAATCAACCGGGAATTGGAATAGCTATCGCAAGAGGTTTGTTTGGGCTGGCAGCCTTGATTGCAATCGCATTTTTGTCAAGTAAAAGGCGAAAGAATATTAATTGGCGACTGGTTCTGTCCGGTGTTGGCATGCAGTTGATACTGGCATTGCTCATCTTTAAAGTGCCTGGGTTCGACCTAGTGTTTGAATGGTTGGCAAACGGTTTTACCAAACTGTTGAGCTTCACTGATGAAGGTGCTCGATTCATTTTTGGAAATTGGCCGGAGAATGCTTGGATCAGTGCATCAGAGAAAGACAACGCCCCGCTCTGGCAGATTGGCTACATCTTCGCATTCAAGGTGCTACCTACCATTGTTTTCTTTTCAGCATTAACTTCCTTACTCTATTATCTGGGTATACTTCAGAAAATTGTTTATGGCTTTGCCTGGATATTAAGCAAAACCATGCGATTGTCCGGAGCAGAGAGTTTAGCAGCGGCGGCTAACGTATTTGTTGGGCAGACTGAAGCACCACTCGTCGTGAAGCCTTATATCAAGAACATGACCAAGTCTGAAATACTTTGCCTCATGACAGGGGGAATGGCGACTATTGCCGGAGGTGTTTTTGCTGCATTCATTGGTATGTTGGGTGGTTCTGATATTGCCCTTCAACAAGAGTTCGCCAAACATTTACTTACAGCTTCTGTTCTATCCGCTCCAGCGGCCATTGTATTTGCAAAGATGTTGCTTCCTGAAACAGAGAAGGTAGATCAAAAACTGGAAATCGATGAGTCGAAAATTGGCGATGGACCGCTTGAATCAATTTCCATTGGGACAACAGAAGGAATTAAACTAGCGGTGAACGTTGGAGGTATGATCTTAGTTTTCTTGGCCTTCATCGCTATGATTAACTTCGGTTTAGCTGACGTTATCGGAGAGTACACCGGACTAAATAAATGGGTTAGTCGAGTAAGCAACGGTCAATACGATACCTTTAGTCTACAAATGATATTGGGTTACCTTTTCGCACCGGTTGCTTGGATCATAGGCGTTGGCGCAGATGATATCGTGATTGCCGGTCAATTGCTCGGAGAGAAAACTGTTATAAACGAGTTTGTGGCGTACATTTCATTGAGTGATATCAGCGGTCCTAATTCCACGTTATCTCATCGCACCGTAGTAATCATGACTTACGCGCTTTGTGGATTCTCAAATTTTGCAAGCATTGGGATACAAATTGGTGGTATTGGAACCATTGCTCCAAACCAACGACCTGTTCTTGCGCGATTGGGTATGAGAGCGCTTTTGGGAGGAACATTAGCTTGTCTGATGACAGCTGCTGTTGCAGGTTTGTTCTATGCTTCCTAATCCGGAAAATAGATCCTTCTTTTACGGAGATGGTTTTTTTGAGACCATCCGTGTAATCAATGGTACCATTCCTCTGCTGGATTTTCACTTAGAAAGAGCTCAAGAAACAGCTCAATACATGTGTATGGATTGGCCAGGTAATAATGACTTATCTCAGCGCATTGATCGATACCTGAGGGAGTATAAGGATGGTGTGCTTCGGCTTACTTTTTATCGTTCCGGGGATGGCTTATATCAACCAAATTCGAACGCGATAAGCTTACATATCAGTTTCAGGGAGAGTGCACCTAATGGGACTTCTGTATTTCATTACAGTGAAAAAAAAATAGACTTTCAGGGATTGAGCAATTTGAGGGCGCGGAAGGTATCCATATATCCGAAAGAGTCTAAACCGATGGTTCGGCAATCGAACTACAAACTGACATCTGCCGCCTTTTATGTTATAGCCGGTTGTTACCTGAAAGATCAGTCTGAGATAGACGACTTAATTATCATGAACACTTCAGGACGGGTTTGTGAAGGGCTTAGTTCCGCCATTGTGGTTCAACGTGGTGCTAAATTATTCTCACCACCTTTGTCAGAGGGCCCGGTAGAAAGTGTTTATGTCCGCTTTCTTGAAAAACATCATGGCCTACAAAGAGAAGAACTCTCTATAAATGACCTAGACAAAGCTGACGCGGTTTATGTTGTTAATGCGGCAAAGGGTTTTCAGCGCGTCGAGTTAGTGCGATAGAATTTCTGCCATCCGAATTAATTCCGGATTCACTTTTTTCGATTTAGCAATTGCGTCCTTAAAATCTGTGTATGTCAGTTGACCAGCTACGATACCTACAGCTTTAGAATCTTCTCCCTTGATCAATGCTCTCACCGCCTCATAACCTAACTGACTGGCAAGAACTCTGTCGCGAGCAGTGGGTCTGCCACCTCGTTGAATATGTCCTAGAATAGTGGTTCGTATATCAATGTCCGGATACCTTTCCTCCAATTGGTGTTGAAGTGCCAATGCGCCACCTTGTTCATCACCTTCTGCCACCACTATGATTGAGAATGACTTAGTTCTTCTGGAAGAATCGTTAAAGTGTTCAATTAACTTCGTCATCTCATCTTTCTCCTCAGGAATAAATATGGCATCTGCACCTCCAGAAATACCGACTGCCATACCGATGAAACCAGAGTCCCGACCCATTACCTCTACCATAAATACGCGATTATGCGAATCTGCGGTGTCGCGAATTTTATCGATTGCATCGACCGCCGTGTTAATAGCGGTATCATAACCGATGGTGAAATCGGTGCCAAAAAGATCGTTATCTATAGTGCCCGGAACACCTATGGTAGGAATTGAATGTTCCTCGAACAGCTTCATGGCTCCGGTATACGAACCATTACCCCCAATACAAACTAGACCATCGATTCCTCTTTTGCGAAG
>CAJXLR010000082.1 GCA_913056425.1 uncultured Bacteroidota bacterium | reverse complement strand
TAGTCGTAATCCAGAAATGAATCCGCCAGTTTACTGTCGAGGTAAACATGTAAAACATTGTTGTAAAATATCAACCTCCACGGCTGCATGTTTCCGCCAGAAGGAGCCCAATGAGCAGCTTCTGCAATTTTTCTCATTGAATCAGGGTCAACGCGATTCGATGAGGTTAAGCCAGAGTCTTTAGCTAGCTTTATGGCTGCTTCAAGGCTTAGTCCTTCTTTTAAACTACCAAGTTTTTGCTCAGGGATACTAATTTCACCTAAAATCTGTTGGTCGATATCAAAATAAAATCTTCCTGATTTAACCGGCTCCCCAATTAGAATTCTGCGTATTGTTTCACACACCAATCCTCCCCCAAATACCACGGAACTCGCCAATTGTGGCCAGGTTGTTATGGTTTGTTCTATTTCCAACATGGAGGCTCTCAAGTCCACAGAGGTATCCTCAATGCCAATCATTTTGAGCATGTATGGTACCTTATCCTCGTTTGTTTTTAGTGTTTTGAGTGTCGCTACGTCCAAGTCTTCCACGAGGCCATGTAGGATGGGTCTGTCCGGTTCTAGGTCAAACCGTTCAATATCTAACATTGCCCGGTCATTCGTTTCCATAACCACAGGAATACCCAGTGATTTCGCTTTTTGACGCGCAATTATCTTTATGTCTAAACCATCACATTCCTCTACGAGGGCATCGAGTTTGCCATTTTCAGTGAAGAACGAATCAATATTTGATTCGGTGATTCCATCCTCGTACACCTTTACGTCGAGATACGGGTCGATTTCTAATATTTCGCGTGCAACCAGAACGGCCTTGTTCATACCTAAGCTGGTTACCGGAGTTTGTATTCTGTTTAAGTTGCTTAGCTCGATTTCGTCAAAATCGGCAAGCCTTATCACACCAAACAAACGCTCCATGGCCAAGGTAAGTGCTACGGCCTTACCGACACTCAGACCGATTACACCAATTTTTTTGGAAGAAAGCGCATCTTGTTGCTCTGGAGTTATTTTATAGTGATTGCGATTTGTTCTTACTTCAAAGAATTCTGCGGAGTCCAATAAGTGGACTAGATTTTTGTCCCACGGGTAGTAAACCCAATTTCCAATGGTTGAAATATCTCGACCAGCTAAGTAATCCCCATGAAGTTGTTGATATATTTCAGGATTATCCTTGATTTTAACTTTCGGATTTCGACACTTAATTAATTCTTTGATCTGGTCTTCAATAGAATCATAAACCGTAATTCCTGAAATAGATTTTAGCTCTAGAAGGCGCTCAGAGTCGCTTGAAGAAGGATTTGCCGAAAGGATTTCAGGAGTGTATACGGACGCCAATGTAGTATTCTATATTACTCCGTAAGATACTACTAGATTACCTGATTACCTGAGAGTTACTAGAGGCCAGCTAACGCCCTATGATTAAAATAATAGACGGAATTTTGACAAAGCAATTTGGGCTTCTGAAATACAAAAACAAATGATTTTCAGGTTTCGATAAATATTATTTCTATCTTTGACTTTGAGTACACCCAAAAAGTATACTCGCATTACTACTACTACTACTTAGAACTACTTAATGAAAATTGTTAATCATGAGCACGAAGAAAATTTCGGTTCTGTACCTCGATGATGAGGTAGAAAATCTCAACTCCTTTAACGCAAACTTCAGACGTGAATTCAAAGTACATCTTGCCAACAGCATTGATGAGGCTTATCAAGTAATTGAATCTGAAGAAATCCACGTTGTTTTGTCTGATCACAAGATGCCTCACATCACGGGTATCGAGTTTTTTGAGACATTATGCAAAACACATCCTTCCATCACTCGAGTACTTCTAACAGGTTGTTCGGAGCTGAATGTAGTTGTTGATGGCGTAAATCGCGGTCAGATCTACAAGTACCTCTACAAGCCAATGAATGTTGATCTTGTTCGCAAGACGGTTAATGAGGCTTATGAGAAGTTCCTGTCTGAGAAAAAGAGCAAAACGGATATGGTACAACTTATGGAAACCAATGAAAAATTGGAGTTCATGTTGCGCCAGAAACTTATCAGCTAGCACTTTGCATATACCGTTTATCTTTGCGCTTGAGATTTAAGCGCATGGAATACAACGACACATTTCTTGGTTTTACTCAGGGAGACCCAAATGGTATTGGGGTGGAACTTTTTGTCCGCGCTTTTGAGCATGAGACGCTTTTAAAACATTGTTCCCCTGTTCTTTACAGCTCAAAGTCCATTGTCGAGTTTTATCTCGACCACTTGGGGATTGAGTTATCAATTAACTATGTGAAGAAAGCTTCAGAGTTTAAATCCGGAGAGATAAATGTTTTCAATTTGGATGTTGGAGACTTCTCTGTTGACATGGGTAAACCCAACAAAGAATCTGGTAAGGTGGCATTTGAGTCGCTCAAAAGAGGTGTCGAAGCGATTAAAAATGGCGAGGTTCACAATGTTGTGACTCTACCTATTGACAAGCACGTTATACATTCCGAAGAATTTGCCTTTGCTGGGCATACCGACTACCTGGCAGAAGAGTTCGATGTAGATCGTTACATGATGATTCTGGCATCTGACGAGTTGAGGGTTGGTGTTGTCACTGGGCATATCCCAATCACAGAAGTAAGCAAAGCGCTCAGCCAAGATTTAATCAAAAGCAAGATTGAGACACTCATTCAATCTCTAAAGTTTGATTTTGCAGTTCGCAAACCCAAAATCGCTGTTCTTGGTTTAAATCCGCATAGCGGTGATCAAGGACTTATTGGTAAAGAAGAAATTGAAGTGATCCAACCTGCGATCAAAGAATTTGTCGACAAAGGTGAACTGGTATATGGTCCATATCCCGCCGATGGTTTTTTTGGCAACAAAGCTTACCTGCAGTTCGATGCCGTATTGGCTATGTATCACGACCAAGGCTTAATTCCGTTCAAGCAACTGGCTTTTCACGATGGGGTCAATTACACCGCGGGCTTACCAATTGTACGAACTTCACCGGATCACGGAACGGCAAATGGCTTGGTAGGAAAGGGTGAAGCTTCAGTTAATTCATTGGTGAATGCTGTATTTGCTGTAAAAAACATTTACAAAAACCGCATTGAATACAATGAACTAAACCAAAACCCACTGGAATTTAAAAGCCACCGACGCGAGAAATTTAGTATTGGTGTACCCAATCTAAGTTAAAGTTCCTTTTTTCCACAATTTGTGGTAATTTTGCCGACCCTTTTTGGAGGAGGTAATGGAGCGCAAGGATTGGTTGTTACAATATGGGTCGTTGAAGGAAGGTTTACACCACTTCGATTATCACTTAGATAACGACTTCTTTGATTCGTTCGAACAAGACCTAGTCCTTAATGGGCACGTTAACGTTCTTTTAAATGTTTACCGGAGTGAAAACTATTTGCAACTCGATTTTAAAATTGAGGGGACACTAGGTAAAGAATGTGATGTTTGTTTGAGTGAGTTGGATTATCCAATAAAAGGTGAAGCTAGTCTTCACGTGAAGATTTCTGACAAAGAAATTGAGGATGAACCCGATTTAATACAAGTACCAACGGCTGAGATTGAATTAGATCTTCGCCAACATCTGTTCGATTATACCCTGTTGCAATTGCCCATGCGAATTGAATGCAAAGACTCCGTAAACAGGAAAGAGTGCGATGCGGAATTGTTAAGTAAGTTAAATCAGCCAGAGGACGATGAGAAACCGGCAAATGAGGATCATCCAGAATGGCAGAAACTAAAAGGAATATTTAAAAACTGATAGTATGGCTCATCCAAAGCGAAAAATTTCGAAGACCAGGAGAGACAAGCGCAGAACTCACGACAAGCTTGCGTTTAAACAACTGATCAAAGATCCTAAGACGGGTGAAGTTTCTCAATATCACCGCTTGAACCTTGAAACTGGAATGTATCGAGGTATGAAAGTGATTGATGTTAATGAGGAAGCTTAACATCGGCTTACGGATAAAATGAAGATTGGGATAGATGTGATGGGTGGCGATTTCGCACCCATTGAAACACTTAAGGGGGTTGAAAAAGCGCTATCCTCACCGGACCTGAGCGAAGTCCAAATTACGCTCATTGGTCAGCAACAAGTTATAGACGATTATTACGCCGATCGCGACAAACCGAATCGTCTAAGTATTGTCTATGCGGAGGAGGTAATTGGGATGGGAGAACACCCAACCCGAGCAATTTCACAAAAACGAAACTCTAGTATCAATGTTGGCTTGAAACTACTAGCCGAGGGTGCTATTGATGGTTTTGCCGGAGCTGGCAACACCGGGGCAATGATGGTTGGTGCATTGTACACCGTAAAGGCAATTGATGGTATTCAGCGCCCCTCGCTTACAACGCTCGTTCCTAAGGTCGATGGTTCCAACGGTCTTATGCTAGATGTTGGAGCGAATGCAGATGTGAAACCTGACGTTCTTGCCCAGTTTGCTATTCTGGGTAGTCTCTATGCTCAGCATGTCTTAAACATTGAGAATCCTCGTGTTGGGTTGCTAAGCATTGGCGAGGAGAAAGAGAAAGGTAACTTGTTAAATCAAGCTGTTTATCCGCTTCTCGAAGACTTACGCAACATTAACTTCGTTGGCAACGTAGAGGGGAGAGACCTTTTTGGAGACAAGGCAGATGTAATCGTTTGCGATGGTTTTACCGGAAACATTGTATTGAAAACGTGTGAAGGTTTCTACTATAAACTCAAAAAGCGAGGCATTGAAGATGATTTCTTAGATCGATTCAACTTTGAATCTTACGGCGGAACAGCAATCCTTGGTGTAAACAAACCTGTAGTCATTGGTCACGGTATCTCTCGCGCCAATACTTTTGAGAATATGATACGATTAACCAAGCAGGTGGTTATGTCCAACCTAATCCAAAAGATTAAGGCAAGTCTCTAATTTAATTATTTTTACCGCTTAATTTCTTTTAATGAGTCAAATCAGAGCAGCAATAACAGCAGTTAACGGATATGTGCCCGACCACGTTGTAACGAACTTCGACCTTGAAAAAATCGTTGATACAACCGACGAGTGGATTCGCACTCGAACGGGTATCATAGAGAGAAGAAAGTTGACAGGGGAAGGTAAAGGAGCTAGCGCAATGGCTATTCCGGCTGTAGAAGGACTGCTCAAGAAACGTGGGATTTCTGCAGAAGAATTAGATTTAGTTATCTGTGCGTCTGTTACACCAGACTATGTTTTTCCTGCAACCGCTAATGTTGTTTGTGATGCAATAGGTGCAACAAATGCATGGGGTTATGATTTGGCAGCGGCTTGTTCTGGATTCTTGTTTGGGTTGGAAACCGGTCGTCGTTTTATTGAGTCGGGTCAGTATAAGAAAGTCGTTGTAATTGGGGTGGACAAGATGTCTGCAATCCTTGATTATGAAGACCGCAATACGTGCATAATCTTTGGTGACGGAGGAGGTGCGGTATTGCTCGAACCAACAGAAGAGCCAGTTGGAATTATGGACAGCATCTTAAAAGTAGATGGGTCTGGGAGAGAGTTTCTACATCAAAAAGCTGGTGGTTCGGTAATGCCTCCATCACATGAAACGGTAGATCAGCGCTTGCACTATGTCTATCAAGAAGGAAAGACTGTTTTCAAATTTGCCGTTACCAATATGGCACAAGTAAGTTACGACATTATGGAACGTAACAACTTGACGGGCGACGACGTAGATTGGCTTGTACCACATCAAGCGAATAAAAGAATCATTGACGCGACAGCAAACCGAATGGGATTATCACCCGAGCGCGTGATGTTGAACATCCAACGCTATGGTAATACAACATCAGGCACGTTGCCTCTGTGCTTGTGGGATTATGAAAACCAATTGAAGAAAGGTGACAACCTCATCTTAGCCGCGTTCGGCGGAGGATTCACTTGGGGTGCGATATACATTAAATGGGCCTACGACGGCTCGAACTAATATCACTGATTTTCGAATTAATTTCCTTTATTTGAACTATGGATTTAAAAGAGATTCAAACACTTGTTAAGCTTGTTTCCAACTCCAAAGTGGACCACCTTGAAGTTGACAAGAAAGACTTTAGCTTAAAGATAAAGAAGAATGCGCCGAAAACTGAACTTGTTTCAGTTGCTTCTGCTCCGGCACAGGTAGCGGCTCCGGTTGCTCAGCCAGCGGCACCTGCTGTACCTGCAGCTGAACAGGCAGTCCAAACTGAGAGCAAATCGAATGATTCGGTATCAGGCGTTGAGATTAAATCTCCAATGATTGGAACATTCTACAGAAGTTCATCACCAGATAAACCAGCATTCGTAGAAGTTGGTGATGAGATTCGCGTTGGTCAGACAATTTGTATCGTGGAAGCGATGAAGTTGTTCAACGAAATCGAGTCGGAAGTAGCCGGAAAGGTTGTGAAGATTTGTGTTGACGACGCGTCTCCGGTTGAGTACGATCAACCATTGTTTATCATTGATCCGAGCTAAGCTCGATTTCTAACCAAGACTCTTTTTTATGTTTAATAAGATTCTGATTGCCAACAGAGGTGAAATTGCATTGCGTGTAATTCGTACATGCAAGGAAATGGGTATAAAAACGGTAGCGGTTTATTCTACTGCCGACAAAGACAGTATTCACCTAAAATTTGCGGATGAAGCTGTATGTATCGGTCCCGCAGCCTCTTCAGAAAGCTATTTAAGTATTCCAAATATTATAGCCGCGGCAGAAATAACCAATTCGGATGCTATTCATCCCGGCTACGGTTTCCTATCTGAAAACCAGGCCTTCGCTCAAGCGGTCATCGACGCGGGTATGAAGTGGATTGGTCCTTCCCCAGAGGTCATTGGTCTGATGGGGGACAAACTTTCCGCCAAAAAACTCATGCAAGAGGCGGATGTGCCCACACTCCCCGCCATTGAGATTGAAGCAGACACCGAT
>CAJXLR010000081.1 GCA_913056425.1 uncultured Bacteroidota bacterium | reverse complement strand
TCCTGGTAAGGAATTCACCTGTGGTGAGAGTGCCGTATACGGAATTGGCTCAGGAATAGGCTGGTTCTTGGCTGTTGTGGCACTTGCCGCAATTCGCGAGAAACTGAGTTATTCTGACGTACCAAAACCGCTGAGAGGATTGGGCATCACGTTCATCACTGTTGGATTGATGGCGTTTGCATTTTTGAGTTTTATCGGATTTAAACTTCCATTTGGTCAATAAAATATGTTACTACAGATAAACGCAGCGATTATTATCACCTCAGCCATTGCATTGGCTGCAATCATTCTGTTGCTTGTTCTTATGCTTCAGGTTGCAGCGAAACGCTTGGTAAACCAAGGTGATGTAACACTTAATATCAACGGAGAAAAAGACATCCAAGTTGCGGCGGGTACTACACTACTTAGCACGTTAACAGATCAATCAATCTTCTTGCCATCTGCCTGTGGGGGTGGTGGTACTTGCGCAATGTGTAAGTGTCAAGTTTTCGAAGGAGGTGGAGACATCCTTCCAACAGAAACAGGCCACATAAAGCGTAAAGAGCAGAAAGACAACTGGCGACTAGCTTGTCAGGTGAAGGTGAAGAACGATATGAAAATCGGTATTCCGGAAGAAATTTTCGGAATCAAGAAATGGGAGTGTGAAGTTGTTTCTAACTACAATGTTGCATCTTTCATTAAAGAATTTGTTGTAAAGCTACCTGAAGGAGAGAATCTTGAATTCGAAGCTGGTGGGTATATCCAAATCGATGTACCGAAAATCACGGTAGACTACAAGGATATTGATATCACAGCACACCCAGAGTTGGTTGCAGAAGGTCGTGATCCGATGGACTTCAAATCGGAGTGGGATAAATTTGGTTTGTGGGACTTGAAGATGGTGAATGATGAACCAATCTTCCGTGCATACTCTATGGCTAACCACCCGGCAGAAGGAAACATCGTGATGTTGAACATCCGTATTGCAACTCCACCGTGGGATCGTAAGAACAACAAGTGGATGGATGTTAATCCGGGTATCTGCTCTTCTTTCGTATTTGGTTGTAAACCAGGCGATAAAGTAACAATTTCAGGTCCTTACGGAGAATTCTTCATTAAGGAAACCGATTCTGAAATGCTCTACATCGGTGGTGGTGCGGGAATGGCTCCAATGCGTTCGCATTTGTTCCATTTATTCCACACACTGAAAACCGGAAGAAAAGTAACCTATTGGTATGGTGGTAGATCTAGACGAGAATTATTCTACTTGGATCACTTCAGAAAGATTGAAAAAGACTTTCCAAATTTCAGGTTCTACGTAGTACTATCTGAACCATTGCCGGAGGATAACTGGACTCCAAAGAAAGATATGGACGACAAGGAAGGTGATGGTTTTACCGGATTTGTTCACCAAGCGGTAATCGACCAATATTTATCGAAACACGATGCACCTGAAGACATTGAGTTCTACTTCTGTGGACCTCCATTGATGAACCAGGCAGTATTGAAGATGGTAGATGACTGGGGTGTGCCGCCTGAGAATGTATCATTTGACGACTTCGGTGGTTAATATGAAACTCACGAAACACATAACAAAAAAAGGCAGTCTAATCTGCCTTTTTTTTATTGGGCTGCTGTCGTGTAATACAACAGAACAACCGCAAGTCCACAAGCTTTCTGGGGGCGCGTTGGGAACGGGTTACAACATTACATATTTGGGTGACGAAAAGCCGGACCTGCTCGCTCAGATTGATTCCTTAACCTCAGTGTTCAATTATGCGCTATCTACGTACGATCCCAACTCTCTGATTACCGCCTATAACACCAATCGGCCAATACACAAAGACAGTTTAGGTGTAGGAAACGATCATTTTGTGACAATGATTGACTTGGCACGGGAAATCACTAAAAAAACCAATGGGGCCTTTGACGCCAGCGCGGGAGCCTTGTTTAGGGTTTATGATCGGGCAAAGAAAGCTGGAGTACCCATTGATTCGACCGAGGTGTCTCCGTTATTGGTGCGCAAAGGCTATCCTAGCTTGAATTACGACAATGATGGTTGGCTCATTAAAGATTCGACCAGCGAGTATAATTTCAACGCGATTGCTAAAGGCTATTTTGTCGATTTGATTAGTGAATTGTTTGAGGCATCCGGAACTCAATCGTACATGGTAGAAGTGGGAGGCGAGGTTCGAACAAAGGGAACTAATTCCCAAGGAGAACCGTGGCGAATTGGAATCAATAAACCTCAAATTGGTGCGAGTCAGACTGATTATTTCCAAGTAATTGAACTAACCGGTCAATCGATGGCTACATCGGGCAACTACCAAAACTACTACGTGGTAGACGGAAACGTAGTAGGTCATACCATGGATCCACGTACTGGGTTTCCAATTGTGTCTGATCTGAAAAGTGCCACCGTTATTCATCGGAGTTGTGCTGTAGCAGATGCTTATGCAACAGCTTGTATGGTGTTGGGTTTAGACGAGTCGACAAAATTGATTGAATCCGATTCATCCCTGCAGGCCTATTTTATATTTGAAGAGAACGGAGACCTTCAAGGTGTCCACGTGAAGTAGTACTATGAACGAAAGAGAACTGAACTTAGCAAATCGATTTATGCAGTATGCGCAAATCGATACACAGAGTGACCCAAATAGCACAGACTTTCCATCAACATCGAAACAACTTAACTTGTCGATGTACTTGGTGGAAGAACTGCGTGAAATTGGTATAGACGACGCGATATTAGACGGAAACGGGTATGTATTTGCAACCATTCCGGGTAACACAGATAAAGAAAACGTCCAAACGGTTTGTTTTTGCTCTCATGTAGATACGGCTCCGGATTGCAGTGGTACTGGTGTAAAGCCAATACTTCATGAGAATTATGATGGTTCTGATATCATACTCCCGGATGATACCAGTCAGATTATTCGGACTCAAGACCATCCATACTTAAAAGAGCGCATTGGTGATGACATCATTACAGCATCGGGGACTACCTTGCTTGGAGCGGATGATAAGGCAGGTGTGGCAATTATTGTAGAGCTGGCCAATTATTTAACTCAGCATCCGGAAATCAAGCATGGAGATATCCGAATATTATTTACTCCGGACGAGGAAGTAGGACAGGGAGTTGATAAGTTGGATATGGATCGGCTTAATGCGGATGTTGGATATACATTAGACGGAGGCGTAAGAGGATCGCTGGAAGGAGACACTTTCTCAGCCAATGCAATGACTGTCACCTTCAAAGGCGTGAGTGCACACCCGGGTTACGCAAAAGGTAAGATGGTTAGTGCTATGAAGGTTATGGCTCGGTTTATTGGTTCATTGCCCAAGGACGCATTAACTCCAGAGGCTACGGAAAGAGAGCAGGGTTTTGTCCATCCTGTTGCGGTGAGCGGTGTTTTGGAAGAATCTAAGGTAGATTTTATCATCCGAGACTTTAATACAGCTAAGCTGTTGGACCACCAGAATGTGGTTATTCAGCTTGCACAAGAAGCGGTGGATGCATTCCCAGGTTCATCATTCTCAACTGAGGTTAAAGAGCAATATCGGAATATGAGGGAAGTGCTAGACAAGCATCCACATATCGAAGCAAATGCGGTTGAAGCGATGAAGCGAGCGGGTATAACACCAAAGCCAGACCTCGTTCGAGGTGGCACCGACGGATCTCGTTTGTCATTTATGGGATTGCCTTGCCCGAATATTTTTACGGGTGAAATGGCCATTCACAGTAAACACGAATATGTGAGCGTGCAAGACATGGATGCAGCCTTGTCTACGTTAATTGAATTGGTTCAAATTTATGAAGAGACCGCCTAATTGGTTGGTTCTTCGTCGTTCTGGCATACTTCACCGGGTTTTGCGCCGCAAAGTCCGCACGCAACACCTTCTTCTTGTAGCATAGGGTTCTTACCTGCACAACCGGCTCTCATTTCACTGTTTCGAATGATTAGCATACGCACACCCATGCCCAAAAGAGCGATGACCAAGATTCCGATGATTAAAACAAATTGAACCATAATGATTAAACAACTATGCAAAGGTAAGGTTCGGAGTTCAATGGGTCAATGAGTCAATGAATTAATGAGTCAATGTGAAGGTAATATGCTATTGGCTGTTAGCCGTTAGCTCTTTGCATTGCTGTAAGTGAGTGACACAAACAAGTGCGTTCGGAGATTGGTCTTTATTTCATTTGGTTAATTGGATTGGTTTTGCGAGGGAATGCGAATAGCCCCTCCCCGGAGACAAGTTACTGCCAAAATAGTTTGGCTACAACGTCAAATCTCCTTCTTCCCCTTTTCGTCAACCCTTTATTAAAACGGTGCTTACCTGTTTATACATTTACTGTGGTGCATTCGTCTATGACAACGATTCGTTCATCTATTGAAAAAAGTCTGTAACTATTTTTGATTAACTTCGTAGAACAAATAAATCCGAGGAAGTGTTAAGCTTCCAACCACCATTTATTTGACTATGAAACGCCTGATTGTAAACGCAAAACAAAAAAGTTCTCTCCTTATCATCAGCATGCTGTTGCTTGCTAACTTGGTAGCCTTTGGAATAGGAGCGCACTATTTAGGTTCAACCAGTTCTCAACGTGCTGAAACCGAACAAACTGAGTCGGTAATCAAGCAAGGCTGGCAACTATTGGGCTGGGGATATTCTTTAATGGAGTCTTTACACATAACTCCTCCGAGCGCGGTAAAATAACCGAATGTCTATAGCGAATTCCGAAGGGTACAGTAAACTCATTCGATATAAAGTTCATCACTTTGCCTTCTGGGTCGCGTATTTCATTTTTTGGTTTTTCTTTTATCATAACGATCAGCAAAAGCTGTCATCAGCCTTTGTCAATGCATTTGTAACCATTTCGGTCCACGGAATCGCGGTATACTTTAACATGTACTTTCTGTTTAACCGATTGTTTAAGCAGAAAATGTACTTGTCTTATGTAGTGAGTGTAATTCTTACGGTTATGCTCACAACACTGATTTGGGCGCTCGCACTCAATTCGGCAAGTATTATTACCAACCACTATCCATTGGAAATTTGGGAGATCGAGTTCTTCACAGCAGGTTTTGCAAGTATTACCTACACCATAGGTATTAGCATGTCTTTAAAAATGGTGAAGCAATGGTATGAGCGAGAGCGTATTTCAGAGAACCTGGAGCGGATTAATATGGAAACCGAGTTAAAGTATTTGAAAACTCAGATTAATCCACATTTCTTATTTAACAGCTTAAACAGTCTTTATGCGCTTACCCTAAGTAAATCGGACAAAGCCCCTGAACTGGTTTTGAAACTGTCTGAGATACTTCGTTATGTGCTTTACGAGGGCTCTGAGAAATGGGTGTCGCTGGATAAAGAAATCAGCTACTTAAGAAGCTATCTTGATTTGGAGAAAATTCGAAACGGAGATCGTTTAAATCTTGATTTTGAAGTAGTTGGCAATACCGCTGGGAAAAAGATTGCCCCTATGTTGTTTCTAACGTTTTTAGAAAACAGCTTCAAGCATGGAATCAACCAGAAAGCAGATGGTGGATTCGTAAAAATCAAAATGGAAGTAGACAGCGAACAACTCCATTTCAAGATTCAAAATTCGAAACCCGAAGAAAAAGAGCAGCGTTTGAACGGAAAATCAGGAGGGATTGGCATAAACAACATCAAAAAAAGATTAGCATTGCTTTACCCCGACAAACATGATCTCAATATCTCGGATGTTGGAGGAAGTTATATGGTGGATTTGAAATTAAACTTGAGAGAAACATAAAACCCAAACAATATGAAATGTGTAATAGTCGACGACGAACCTTTAGCAATTGACGTAATCAAAAGCCATTTGTCTTCAACAGAAGGCCTTGAACTGGTTGGGACAGCGTCTAATGCAATCATGGCTGCAGAATTGCTCAAGAAGAATGAGGTTGACCTGGTGTTCTTGGATATACAGATGCCTGAAATTACCGGAGTAGATTTCGTTAAGAGTTTAGAGAACCCACCTATGATTGTGTTTACAACGGCATACGCCGAATACGCGGTTGAAGGGTTTGAACTCGACGCGGTGGATTATCTTTTAAAACCAGTTTCAAAAGAGCGTTTTGATAAAGCGGTTCAAAAAGCATACGAGTACAAGAAACTCAAAGCAGGTGGTAATACAGAAACCACAGAGCTTGAAGAGGATTACATTTTTGTGAAGGCCAATCAAAAGTTAATTAAGATTAGCTACGACGAAATCCTTTACGTTGAAGCATTTGCAGACTACGTAAAAATATTCATCCCTGACAGAAGGATTGTGACCTTGCAGACCATGAAGAAGATGGAAGTAAAGTTGCCTGCAGACAAGTTCTGTCGTATCCACAGATCATTCATCGTTGGGTTAAAGCACATCGAGTCATATAATACCAGCGAGGTAGAGATCGACAATAAACGCTTACCAATTGGTAAGAATTACAAAGACCGTTTTATGGAACACATGAAATCCAATAAAATTCTTTAATGGCTGAAAAAGACCCTAGGCTACTAGCATTCGAGCGACTGCTGAATATCATGGACGATCTGCGAGAGAAGTGTCCATGGGATCGCGAGCAAACCATAGAAAGTATCCGTCATCTAACGATTGAAGAAACGTATGAACTGTCTGATGCGATTTTGGACAATGACATGCCGGAAATTGCTAAGGAGCTTGGTGATCTTGCTCTGCACATTGTTTTCTATTCCAAGATAGCGAGCGAGACTGGGGCTTTTGACATTACAACTGTATTAAATGGTATTTGTGAAAAGCTCATTCGGAGACATCCCCATATTTACGGAGATGTAGATGCGAAAGATGCTGATGCCGTAAAACGAAACTGGGAGCAGATTAAGCAAGCCGAAAGTAAAGGAAAGAAGAGTGTTTTAAGCGGAGTGCCACAATCTATGCCAAGTCTGGTGAAGGCTATGCGTATGCAAGAGAAAGCCG
>CAJXLR010000080.1 GCA_913056425.1 uncultured Bacteroidota bacterium | reverse complement strand
CGAGTAGGGAGTCCGCTAAAATTATAGACAAACAATCGGATGCCGTAAAGCGAAATGCCCAAGGACAAATTGAGGCAACGCATCAAGTAAAAGCTCAAAGCATTCGGATGAAAGAAGCGTTGTTGCGCGGCGAGTTGGATAAGATTGGAGAAATACTACACACGGGCTGGGAATTCAAGAAGCAAATGGCAGAAGGAATTTCAAATCCAGAAATCGAGAAAATATACCAGACGGCTCTTGACGCAGGTTCGAACGGAGGTAAAATTTCCGGAGCCGGTGGTGGGGGATTCATGTTTTTTTATTGCCCAAACAATACGCGCCACGCTGTAATCAAAGCTATCTCGGATTTAGGTATTCAAATGACTCCGTATGAGTTCGCTATGTCGGGAGTATACAGTTATTCGATCGACTCATGAGTGTAAATGCGATAATTCTCGCCGGAGGGAAAGGGACACGGTTGAAGTCGGTAGTTTCCGATGTGCCCAAGCCCATGGCGCTTGTAAACAAACGGCCTTTTATTTCGTACATACTTGATCAACTTATCGATTTTGGTGTGGAGGATGCGTACCTGTCCGTTGGGTATCGTCATGATGTGATTATGTCGTATTTCGGGAATCGTTACAAGACCATTCGTCTACACTATGTGGTTGAAGATGAGCCTCTTGGAACAGGAGGAGGAATAAGACTTGCTTGTGAAACCGCTATTTCCGACGATGTCTTGATTCTCAATGGGGACACGTTCTTCAATTCAGATATTCAGTCATTGATCAGCACTCATAAAAACTCTGATGCGACTATGACAATTGCTTTAAAGCAGATGGATCAGGTGAATCGGTATGGTATGGTTGAGTTGAGTAATTCAGTTATTTCGGCCTTCACGGAGAAAACGGAGGAGCTTAAGGATGGGTTAATCAACGCAGGCATTTACGTGATAAACCGTAAACAATTTCTCGACTCTACGGAAGCCGGAGTTTTTTCAATGGAGAAAGACTATATGGAAAAACGAGTTACCGATGGAGTAGTTTTTGGCAAGGAGTTGGAAGGCTATTTTATTGATATCGGTATCCCGAACGACTACCATTTAGCAAACGGGTATTTCTTGTTTAAGGGTCTGAAAATCAATAGATCATGGACCTTATTCTTAGATAGAGATGGTGTGATTAACAAGCGCCTGATTGATGATTATGTGAAGAACCTCCAAGAATTTGAATGGTTAGAAAACGTACCCCAAACCATCGTTCGATTCAGTGAGATTTTTGGCCGAGTTTTGGTTGTAACCAATCAGCAAGGAATCGGGAAAGGTTTGATGACGGAATCGGATTTACAAGAAGTTCATGATTTTATAAACGATGAAGTTACTTCAAGAGGCGGTAGAATCGACAAATTTTACCACTGTCCGGATTTAAAAACCAAAGTAAACAACTGCAGGAAGCCAAACCCAGCCATGGGACTTCAAGCCAAAGAGGACTTCCCGGAAATTGATTTTAGGAAGTCGGTTATGGTAGGAGATTCAGTCTCAGACATGGAATTTGGTCGGGCATTGGGAATGTACACTTTGTTCATTTCACCCAAGTCGGATGAATTTGATGCAAAACTTACAGACTTCGTGACAACAAACGTGTCCGATTTTACGTCCATCTTACAGTAGAAAGCCCTTTCCGGTCAACAGTTTTTAGCGGAATTTGTTGTACTTTGTAACAATAGTGAACCTACGCATCAAACATATTATCTCCTTCCTCATTTTGCTTTTAGCAACCCAGCTATCCGCTTATGCTACGCACTTAGTTGGAGGCTACATGAGTTATGAGTATTTGCGTACAGAGGCAAACAACGATAGAACCTACAAAATCTCATTAACACTGTTTCGCGACGTTGAGCAAAGTACTGTCGATTTTGACGATAACATCGAGATTGGCATTTACCTCAACAATGCGCAGCGCGACAGGCATAAAATTCTAAACGTAGAGATTCTCTTCAGAAGGGCGGTAAGACCACCGGGTAGTGAAGAGTGCGATTACTACTCTGATAAACGGATTGAGATGGGCTATTACGAACGCACAGTAACCCTAGCTCCGTACCCGAATGGCTATCACCTTATGTTCGTGCGATGCTGCCGAAACAATCAAGACAACTTAATCAGCGGTGGAACTGGAGGTGAGCCCGATCAAGGTCAAACGTATTACTGCTTCATACCAAACCCAGAACTTGAAAACAGCAGTCCAAGATTCTCAGGTGTTCCAAGTCCATACATGTGTAACAACGATACCAATACGTTCCTGAATCGAGCAGTCGATCCGGATGGTGATTCATTGGTATACCGTATTGTTCGTCCATATCAAGGTGGAGACCCGGGACAAAACGCTTCCAAACCAGTTCCTCCTGCGAGATTGGCTTTCCCAATCGAAGAGGTGGTATACAAAAATGGATATGGACCAACGTTCCCATTCGGGACTTCTGGTATAGCAACCGTGAATTCTGCGAATGGACTCACAACGCTGCTTGCCCGAAATCCGGGGAGTTATGTGATTGCCATTGAGGTGGAAGAATTCAGGAATGGCGTTTCGTTAGGCGTGGTTCGATTAGATATGCAAATCCTAGTTTTGGATTGCCCACCCAATAATAAGCCACGTGGTTCCAACACCGGAGGAACGTACTTTGAGATTGAGGCGGGAGAACAGCTGTGTTTCGATGTTTTTGGAAACGACCCGGATAATAACCCGGTTCAGAAGGTTACCGTTTTTGGTAGCGGAGATATTATAACCGGCGATAACGGATATGATGGTCCACTGGCTACAATCGCTACGGCGAGTGGGCAAGGATCAGCTCAAACTGAATTTTGCTGGACACCAGGCTGTGACGAAGCTAGAGACGAGCCTTATGTAATCGCCATATCAACACAAGACGATGGCTGTCCGCCAAAATATCACAACTACAACATCGAAATAAAAGTAAATCCGTTTGAAGGTTCAACCGGAATCACCGGTCCACAACGGGTTTGTGCCACAAGTGCATACGAATACATCTTTGACGCAGTAAATCCAAAAACAAATTCATCGTTCTGGTGGGAGATAGATAAAGGAGAAGTGGTGGGTTCAACCACTAATGAATCTGTTACGGTCACTTTCCTAGGAACTGGTACTGCGACCATTAAAATGGTTGAAAGGAGTCAGTTCGGGTGTTTGGGTGATACACTTACGTATGCAGTAGAGTTGATACCATCCCCGAGTACCCCAATTATCTCCGGAGAAGATACAGTATGTCTTGGTTCTACAGGTAAACCATATTCAGTCCCACAGGTTGCCGGAAGTTCGTATCGTTGGTTGTTGCCGGATGGTACGATAGAGGCAGGCTCGAACCCATCTACAACGTATGACTGGTCTGCCTTGGGTGACTTTACCATTGGAGTGATTGAAACGAATGCAGATGGTTGCAGTAGCGATACCGGAGAAATAAACGTTAATGTTCGAAAGCCAAATCCAGGATTAGTTGGTCCACTGTCTGTCTGTCCAAACTCAGTTAATTTGGAGTATGAAGCACAAGGACACCCAAGCTCAACCTTCTTCTGGGAAATAACTCGTGGAATGCAATCATCCGGAGGAAACTCAAAAGATATTACGATAGACTGGGGTGAGGAGGGAACAGGTCAGATTTTACTCCTTGAAACAGATAAATGGGGTTGTAAGAGCGATTCGGTTAAACTACCGGTTGACATTACCTATGATCTAAAAGGAAATCCACCGGTTGGTGATAGTTCAGTATGTGAATTTGAAGCATTAGTTCCGTATTCAACGGTTCGATCACAAGGGTCGGTTTACGATTGGGCAATAACCGGAGGTAATCAGGTTTCCGGGGATAGCACAAATAATATCCGCGTAACTTGGGGCAGTACAGGATTAGGGAACGTTTCTGTAAGACAACGAGCATTGGACAACGTAAATAACCGTGAATGTTTAAGCCCATGGTTGGATCTTCCGGTAGTGATTAACCCACTGCCAACAGCAGATGAAATTGTCGGTGACATGGCGATGTGCGCTACGGATGACGAGTTTACCTACACGGTTGATGGATTTACAGGATCATCCTATACGTGGACGCTCGACGGAGTTGTGCTGAACGAGACGACTAATGAACTTGTTCTGTCTTGGCCGGTAGCGGGAACATACAGACTAGAAGTGCTGGAGTTGAGTAAAGATTCTTGTCCAGGACAGTTGATTGATACAACAATCGTAATCCATCCAATACCCGAAGCGGATGAAATATTGGGAAGTGCAATATTGTGCTATCCGGACGTCCTTCAAAGTGTTTATCGCTTGGACGGATTTGACCGATCGACTTACGACTGGACCATTACAAATGGAACAATCACGTTGGCGGATGAAGACAGCATTGTGGTCGATTGGAACGAACAAGGTTCGGGTGAATTGACTGTGGTAGAAACGTCAGAATTTGGTTGTATTGGAGATACCATTCGCTTACCAGTCTTTATTAATAGGTTAGAGCTCGATTTGGACCGTATCACTGTGGGCTATCCGGATGATAGAATGCATGGTGAATGGCGAACGATACACGATGATTTAAAATCAGGGCCATACAATATTGAAAACCGTGCATTTGGTGTTGAGG
Source organism: uncultured Bacteroidota bacterium (assembly GCA_913056425.1). GTDB lineage: Bacteria > Bacteroidota > Bacteroidia > NS11-12g > UBA9320 > UBA987. The sequence continues at coordinate 2,378 of CAJXLR010000080.1, read as the reverse complement.
TGAATTGGAATCCGGTTGGAAGTGAAGAACGTACAAACTTCACGCAGCTGGGCATGAATACGGATGTAACGCCATTTGAGTACCGTATTGTGGCAACGGACCTCTGTGGTAACACCAGGTTCTCTGAAATTCACACAAGTGTACTTCTCACCGGTGATCAAGATCCGGACAACTTTGCGATTAATCTTCAGCATACGGATTATGTTGGTTGGGACAACGGAGTTCAAGATTACGAGATTTACCGAAGTGTCAACGCTTCGAAGAACTATGAGTTCTATGCGTTTGGCGATGGAACGAATATGCTTTCGGTTCCGTCGAATCAAACGGATTACCGACAGTGCTTTAGAGTGAGAGCGATAGAGAACGGTGGTCAAAACAAAACATCCTGGAGTAACGAATTATGCTTCTTCTTTAGTCCAAACGTTTACTTGCCAACGGCTTTCTCGCCCAATAGAGACGGTATCAATGAGTGGTATCACCCGGTACCTATCGCAGTGCGTGATTATGAAATGGTCATTTACAATCGATGGGGAGAGCAAATATTCAGTACCAACAGTCAAACCGAAGGATGGGATGGAACAGTTAACGGGGTGAAGTCTCCTTCAGGTGTTTATCTGTGTATCGTAAACTTCACCGACGCAGAAGGAAAAGCGTATAGGAAGTCGGCAACGGTTCAGTTAATGCGATGATTCTTAGATTAGGATTGTTAATCGTTTTGTTTTCGTTCACAGGATGTATTTGTGGGGGAGACGATGACGATTTTGGATTAGATCCTATTGACCTTGATTGTTTTGACAATGAGATAGTTACAACTTCTAGTTTTGACAATCTGAGTACCCAAAGTGTTTCAATTACTGATGCGAACGTAAGCGGAAATTTCGTCACTCTTGGTCTTGCTTTCAGCGGTTGTGATGTAAATCGGAATTTTAAGCTTGTAATTGACGAAGCCCAAATCAAAACGGAGCCTCCAATCCAACGCGCCAAAATCGACCTTGATGAACAACTGTGTCAGGCCTTCTTTCAAGTACCTGTGTGCTTTGATATTTCAAAGTTGGAGCGTCCCGTAATCCTCAGATTTGAGACTCAACAGGGAGAAAGAGACGTTCGGATTAATTGATGTGCAATAACTGCTTTGTCTCAAAGAATTCATCTTTGAGGTATTTATTTAGATAGAAACGGATTACTTGAAGTTGTTTATACGACGTTTCGAATTCGTTGATTTCTTCATCAAGGTCACCGCCTTTAAGTGCGTATAACCCGGAATTAGCGAATCGAGAATAATCAATTTTACCAGAAATCCATCCGTAGAAACGTTCAAGTCGTGTTACGGCTCGTGAGACAACATAATCAAACTGACCGTTGACATTTTCAGCTCTAATGTGTTGTGCTTTAACATTTTGTAGTCCTAAGTGATCTGCAACGTCTTGCACAACTTTTATTTTTTTGCCGATACTGTCTATCAACAAGAATTGACACTCTGGGTAAAGAATAGCCAATGGAATTCCAGGAAATCCGCCCCCGGTTCCGACATCAAGAACTTTTGCGTTTGGTTTAAAAGAAGTGAAGAGACCAATTGCCAATGAATGCAGTAAATGCCTCTCGTTAAATTGATCAATATCCTTGCGGCTAATTACGTTGATTTCGGCGTTCCACTCCTCATAGAGCGCTTTTAGTTGACCAAACTTGTTTAGTTGATTCATCGAGAGATCGGGAAAGAGAGAAGTTAGCTGTTCCAACGTTTTGGTTTTGAAAAATAACCTTGGATTCCAATGAAAATCTGAATGAGCAATATACCTATATCCATTAAAGGAAATACTACGTAGTACTTCAGATAGTCAAACTTCTTCATATTGCCATAAAGCACGATTGCTTGAACCAGAAACCGCAGACCAATCAGACCAATGACGGTGTAAAGCCAATTAGGTGTTGTGGCCATTACGTCAATTGACATCAGAATACCGGGTACAGCAGTTAGGTAAAACATCAACAAACTGAAGCTGTAAAGGAATAGCATCAACTTATGTTTCGCCCGATATAGCTTACCCGTACTGAAATGTCTCTTTTTTTGACGAACCCACGCTCCGAGACTCCTTGGAGGCTCCGACAAAGTCCGAGCATCCGGATTTAAACATACGGCAGTGTTCGATTTCGTCGCAGTCTCGTTTACAAATAAGTCATCATCTCCACTTAACAAGTGCTGGTGGCTGGCAAATCCTTTGACCGAAAAGAACAAAGGTCGTTTGTACGATAAGTTTCGGCCGACACCCATATATGGCATTTTAGCCAAGGCAAAGTTGAGATAAAGCAAATGCGTGTGAAAGGTCTCCAGTTGGACTATCCAGTTTGTTAAGCCGATTTTTCTGTTGTAGTTGGCAACA
>CAJXLR010000079.1 GCA_913056425.1 uncultured Bacteroidota bacterium | reverse complement strand
AATAAAGCCGCTCCCTTACATTGAAAAAAGGGAACGGCCCATGAAAAGTAAAGCCATGATTAATCAGATTTTGAAATTAAAGCAAGACGGGAAACCGATTGCGTATGACATTTGTCCATGCAACATCCTTCTGAACCGCATTGCACGAGAGTTTGGCCAGGAATATGACGAGGATGGTAAGATTGCTGAAAGTGGTCAAATCGACTATGATTTGTTATCCGACCTAAACAGCATTGAATACTACAATGAGCCTGCTCCTAAATCACTGGGACGAGAGTGGATTAACGAGAACTTTTGGTACCGCGTGCGAAACAGCGACGTTCCAAAAGAAGATCGTATGAAAACACTGGTTGATCATATTGCTCAACAAATAGGAAAGAACATCGAATTACTCGCCGAGGACCCTAGCTCCTCTCGAATTTATGTAACCGGTGGTGGTGCATTTAACAAAACGTTGATAGACCACTTGAGAACCCATACAGATGCTGAAATCGTAATTCCGGATGCCGACATCATCGAGTATAAGGAAGCGTTAATTTTTGGTCTTCTGGCACTTTTACGAGTGAAAAATCAAACCAACATATTAAGATCGTATACAGGTGCCGAAAATGACTCAATTGCCGGTGATTTGGCAGGAGACTTTTCTAACCTAATCAACTGATGAAATATTTAAGTACCACGCTCTTTCTACTTGTCGCGTTTATTGCCAGTGCGCAGTACGCTTCAAAGGTGGTACAAACAACCGGGCTCACCTATCCACATGGGTTTGAGCCTTATTCAGCAGACAACTCTGTATTCTTCAATGCTTACCATCAAAGACGAGGGTTTCAGTTGTTTCAGCTGAAAGGAGACCGACTGATTCAAGTATCGTCGTTCAAACAAAAACTAGGAAAGAAAGAAGAGCCGGAAGCATATCAAGGTGGTCAGACTTCGAATTACACATGGTTTAACAACCAGCTTTATTTCTTTGCCAAGGGTAAAGGTTTTAAATCCGGATTGTACTCTTATAATGGTGGTCGACCCCAATTGGTATACAAATGCGAGGCCATGTCACGCGGTTATCTTCAAGGCAAAAAACTTGAAACCCAAGTAGTGGTGAGAAAAGGGGATTCTACTGAATTTCACCACATTGTGATAGACAATTACAACAAGATTCGGAGATATCTGCTGAATCAAGTGAACATATGTTCTGAGCTTGCTCGGTTTAACAATACCAACTATGGTGTTTTAGACGGAATGCTTGGAGCGATTACGACCACCGATGCTGCTGTTGGTTTCACGGCTGTTCAGTTTGATAAGGCTCATCTAGATTACGCCCGAAGTCTCACAGTAACCAGTAGTCACCTTGTATATCAGGCCACGAATATCGACATGAACGTTAACCTAGTTGTTAGTTTGAGCAAGGCGGGTGATATCAAAACATATCGTGTTTATGATTATGCAGGAGATATGATGACCAGCGTAAACAACGCCGTTTACTTTACCGCTCATGAAGACGACATCACAAAACTTTATCGGTTCGATGGTAAGGTTAACCCATTGGAAGTTGAAACGCTACCAAATAATACGATGATTACGTCGGCAGCCTATATCAACAAACAATGGATGTTAACATTGGGCAATGGATTTAGGTCTTCATTATACCGCGTTAATTACCTGGGCTTGCGTGAGCAGGACGTTCGCTATATCGACAATATTCGTGGAGCAGCTGCGCTAAAAGACAGGCTGGTGTTTATGGGTGCCGAAAATGGTCACGACCATGTTTACGCGTCTGAGCCGCTCCTACCTCCGATAGTCAAAAATCAAAAATTCGACATTTACGATTTCTATGATAACGGTCGTGTTTTTGGAGCAGTAGAAGCGAAAAGCCAATCAAGTAAGAAAGGACCATTTAAGTATCAAATCGTTAGTGGAAACGAAGACGAAGTGTTTGCGATTGATGAACGTGATGGAGACTTAAAGGTTGCAGACTCCAGAGCCCTGAGTCCTGGAACAGCATACACATTGATAGTAAGCGTTAAAGAAAAACGTGCGGGAACCGCCTCTGCCAAAATTGAAATCTCCGTTGACGCTGGCGAACCTTTTAGCCAGTTTAAACTTCGGGAGACGCTGATGTTTTTCCCTGATTTTAACCGAGCCAACACCCTAACCACATCAAGAATACCTGACAAACAAGAGGTGTTTGTCTACGATATGAATTTCAATATGGTTGACATCCTGAAGGTTAATCAAGGCGTTTTGAGTCTTGGAAACTACCGTCCCGGGAAGTACATCCTGAATGTTAGAAATACAGAAAACCTTTATCAAAAAATAGAGCTACAGTAATGGAAGACTTGTTAAAGAAATTTGAAAACAAAAAGCCGGAAATCATCTTCGAATGGAACGATAGCGAGACAGAAGCTCGCGGATGGCTTGTAATCAACAGTTTGAAAAATGGTAGCGCCGGGGGTGGAACCCGCATGCGTGTTGGCTTAGATGTGCGTGAAGTTGAATCTTTGGCGAAAACCATGGAGATCAAGTTTTCCGTGAGTGGACCTCCTATTGGTGGAGCGAAGTCCGGGATTAACTTCGACCCAAAGGATCCGCGTAAGCAAGGCGTCCTAAAACGTTGGTATAGAGCAGTAGCTCCCCTACTTCGTGAATATTACGGAACGGGTGGTGATATGAATGTTGATCAGAACAACGAGGTGATTCCAATTCTTGCCGAATACGGCATCTTGCACCCACAACAAGGTACGGTAAATGGCCACTTCAAAGACTATACGCCGGAAGAGAAACTTCAAGCCGTTGAACGCCTGAGAACCGGGATTCTATTGGAGATGGAAGATGAGCGATTCACTCCTTCTCTCGAACGTAAATACACGATTGGAGATCTCGCAACAGGCTGGGGTGTTGCCGAAGCTGTAAAGCACTACTATGGTATTTGGGGTGGAATGATGAACCACAAACGAGCAATCATACAAGGATGGGGAAATGTAGCGGCAGCTGCAGCTTTCTATTTGGCTAAAAACGGTGTTTCTGTAACCGGTATCATCGACAAAGAAGGTGGACTAATCAAGGAAGAAGGATTTACCCTAGAAGAAATAACTCAGCTATTCTTAGATCGTGACGGGAACAAGCTAAGTGCTCCAAATATGTTGAGTTTTGATGAGGTGAATGAACGCATCTGGAAGCTCAAAGCCGAGATCTTTATACCGGGTGCCGGATCGCGTTTGGTAACCGAAGAAAACGTTAAAGACATGATCGACGGTGGCATGGAAGTAATCAGCTGTGGAGCTAACGTACCGTTTGCTGATAAGGAAATCTTTATGGGACCAATCAGTAAGTATGCTGATGATAACATCGCGGTTATCCCGGACTTTATCGCAAACTGTGGTATGGCTCGTGTATTCGCATACTTGCAACTCAAAGACTGCATTGTGAAGGACGTGAATATTCTGATGGATGCTTCTGAAACCATTGAGAAAGCGTTGGTAAAAGTTCACCAGTTCAACAACAAGTCAACCGGTATCAGTCAGAAAGCGCTCGAACTGAGTATTATGACTGTTATGAAGGGTCAGGTCGCTTCGTAAACCAGTTGAGTCGAAATAGATCATATGAACCGCTGATTTATGCGGTACTTCTATGCATTGGGGTCATAGCCGGTCTCGGCTGGGACAAGTACGTCAATAGGCAATCGCTAAGCAACAGCACCAAGATGGAACAAATCATGGGGCTGGTTAAAAGTGAGTATGTGGACTCAGTGGATCTAGCCGATTTAGAAGAGCGCGCCGTCTCTGAATTGCTGCAAAGCTTTGACCCCCACTCGGTATATATTCCTGCAAAATATGTAGACATTGCCAATCAGGATTTAGAAGGTGGCTTTGAAGGTATTGGAATCGAATTTTTCGTTTACCGCGATACACCTACTGTAGTCCGTATTTTACCGGGTGGACCCGCCGAGAAAGCCGGTATTTATCCGGGTGACCGAATCCTTAAAATTGACACTTCCTCGCTACTCGGTTTGGAGAGCAACCAGATCGTAAAGCTCATAAAAGGCCGTAAAAACTCGAAAGCGGTTGCCACGGTATTGCGTAAATCCTCGGGAGAAGTTCTCACGCCGGAGTTCGAGCGCGATCGCATTACCACAACCTCGGTGTTCAGCGGTTTAGTTGATGATAAAACGGCGTACATAAAGATTGAACACTTTGCAGATAAAACGCACACCGATTTTGTTCAAGCAATTGAAAATTTGAACAAAGACCATGAGATAAATCGGTTGGTACTCGACCTAAGAGATAATCCCGGTGGTTATCTGCACGCTGCCGTACGACTCCTAGATGAGATGATTGACGGAACTGATGTTCTTGCATACACGGAGGCCGTTAATCGCGCCAGAAAGGACTACAAGGCTACTCTGGGTGGTTTGTGTAAGGACATGGACATTGCTGTTCTGGTAAACCAACGATCTGCATCCGCCTCAGAAATTGTATCCGGCGCATTGCAAGACTTAGATCGCGGCGTAGTTCTGGGCGAAAGGACCTTTGGGAAAGGCCTAGTTCAAGAGACTTTTGAGTTAAACGACGGATCTCAAATACGGTTGACCATCGCACGTTACTACATCCCATCAGGACGAAGCATTCAGAAACCATACGACAAAGAAGGCTATCATGAGTTCATGACAAAATCGGATAGCGCATCCCACAAAAACTATGAGACTAAGTCGGGTAGACGCGTTTCAAGCGGAGGTGGCGTCACACCGGACATCTTGTACAGCGGTTCAGACTCTATTTCCTACCAATTGGTTAATACAATTGCCACCAATATTCTGGATCAACATGCATCTAATTGGATGGAGTTGGACTACAAAACGTGGAAATCGAGCAAAGAAGTGCACGCAGCGATAGAAGGTGCGTTAATAAATTATGAGCACGCGAAGCAGGCCGTCATGAGCCGTTTGGTATTCCAGATTTATGGTACGGAAGCTTGGTACCAATTCAATATCGACTCAGACCAATTGATTCAGCGGGCATTGGATAGCTTCCAAAACCAACGTGCTTTACTCAATCCCTAGAGCACGTTTCATCGAGTCTGCACGCTCCTGATCTCGCTTTACTTGATCATCAACCTCATCGGCCTCAATAACCTGATCCGCTGCTGGTGGTTCCGTTTGATCTGAAGGCGTATCATACTTGGATTCGCTCGTACACGAGCTAAGCAGTGCGACTGTGCACATCAGTAATAGGGGTTTAAGTAGTTTCATGAGTGTAAAGTTAGGGCATAAAAAAAGCGCGGCTTCGCCGCGCTCTTCAATTTCATTTATAAAGCAATTAGTGAGCTGCTTCTTCTACTGCGTCAGCAGCATCGCCAGCTGCTTCTTCAACTGCGTCAGCAGCGTCACCAGCAGCCTCTTCAACAGCGTCAGCAGCGTCACCAGCTGCATCTTCCATTGCATTTGTTGCGTCTTCCATTTCTTCAGCTGCGTTCTGATCGTTAGTTGCTTCTTCAGCAGCAGCAGGGTCTTCTTTTGGTGCAGAGTTGTTGCAAGCTACGAAAGAGAACATTGCAGCAATCGCTAATAAAGATAATACTTTTTTCATTTTTTGAATTTTTAGATACTTTGTTAATCGACCACAAATATAAAAAACTGCGTGAATTATCACAGAAATGTCGTCTATTTTTGTCTGAAGTAAATATTTATCGGAACCCCCTTAAAATCAAAGTGTTTACGAAGTTGGTTCTCTAAAAACCTCTTGTAAGCATCTCCGATGTACTGAGGTAAGTTGCAAAAGAATGCAAAACTCACGCGTTTCGACTTCAACTGAGTCACATACTTGATCTTGATGTACTTGCCTTTTTTAGATGGAGGCGGGGTTTGTTGGATGATTTCCAACATCAAATCATTAAGCTTTGAGGTTGGCACCCGTTTCTGGGTATTTTCGAAAACCTCGATGGCGGTTTCCACCGCTTTGAATACGCGTTGTTTGGTTAACGCACTCACAAAAATTACAGGCACATCGGTAAACGGTGCAATCTTCTCGTGAATCTCCTCGATATAGTATTTGGTTGACTTGTGATCTTTCTCTACCAAATCCCATTTGTTCACCAAAATCACCAAGCCTTTACCATTTTTGGACGCTAGACTGAATAAGTTCACATCTTGAGCTTCCATGCCTTGTGTGGCATCAATCACCAAAAGAACTACGTCACTGCTCTCAATGGCCTTAATACTTCGCATAACGCTGTAGAACTCAACGTTATCCATGTTCTTACCCTTTTTCCGGACTCCGGCGGTATCAACGAGTATAAAGTCTTTCCCGAAGGCGTTGTAATGCGAATCGATTGTATCCCGCGTAGTTCCGGCAATATCCGTAACGATGTTTCGCTCCTCACCTAGAAGCACATTACACAACGACGATTTCCCTACGTTTGGCCGACCGATAAGAGATATGCGCGGCAGCTCGTTATCTTCTTCCTCGAGCGGTGCTGGCAAGTGCTCAATAATGGCATCCATCAAATCACCTGTACCACTGCCCGATACCGATGAAACCGGATAAAGGTTCTCAAAACCCAAACCGTAGAATGAGTGCGACATGAGTAGTCTTTCGTTATTGTCAACCTTGTTTACCGCAACAATAACTGGCTTGTTTGTTATTCGAAGGAATCGAGCAAAGCTCTCATCCAAGTCTGTGATATCCGTTGTCACGTCTACCATAAAAAGCAGAAGATCTGCTTCATCGATTGCGATTTCAACTTGCTCTCGAATCGATTTTTCGAAGATATCATCCGAGTTTGTGACATAACCGCCCGTATCAATTACGGTGAATTCACGGTTGTTCCACTCAGACGTACCGTAATGGCGGTCACGCGTAACACCCGACATATCATCGACAATGGCTTTCCGTTCTCCTACGAGACGGTTAAAAATGGTCGATTTCCCTACGTTGGGTCTACCTACTATGGCTACAATTCCTGACATAACTTAACCGCAAAGGTCGTGTATTAATAATTGAAAATGGAGAATTGGAAATTTAGAATTTGGCTAACAGCTAACAGCCGACAGCTAATGGCGTGAACATTCAAGTATTCA
>CAJXLR010000078.1 GCA_913056425.1 uncultured Bacteroidota bacterium | reverse complement strand
CTCCCCTTTTCACTTTACCATCAACCGGAAAACGGTCACCTGCACGAACGATCACCAAATCACCAACTCTGATTTCCGTCGTTGGAATGACCAACTCTTCTCCATTCCGAACCACAATAGATTTGTTGGGTTGCAGCTCAATTAAGCCGGCAATTGCGTTACGCGTCTTGTTTGTAGCAATTTCTTCGAGATACTTACCCAGCAATACAAAGGTTATAATCACGGTGGCAGACTCGAACCAGATATGCGAGTGTAGCGGGTAGTTCTCTAAAAACGCAGGGTTGAGAGTAACTAAGAGGCTAAACAAAAATGCTGTTCCGGCACCAAGGGCAACGAGCGTGTCCATGTTGGTCTGGCCATGTTGAATCTTTTTAAACGCGGAAACAAAGAATACTGAACCCGAGTAAAAAAGTACAGGTAGAGAAAGGATCAACAAGATCCAGTTTTGGTTGGGCAGCTGTCCCATAAAAAACATGGATATTATGAATATGGGCAGGGTAAACAGAACTGCAACTATCAGCTTTACCAAATGAGAACTTGAACGTGTCCCGACCTCTTCATCCTCCTTATCCAACACAAGCTCATACCCAATGGAAGAAGCAGCTTTAGCCAAATCATCTTCTGAGATTTCCTCGGAAAACTCAACATCAATACTGTGATTGGGATAACTGACATTGATAGATTTCACCCCATCAAGTTTACCAAGATGTTTCTCCAAACTGGTTGCGCATGCCGCGCAGGTCATGCCGCTTACTTCAAACTGTTTTGACTGATCCAAGCTAATAAATTAAAAGGGACTCGAATATTCCGGATTCGTAGTGAGTTCCTTATCCGTAAGTGTCTTCAAGAAGTTTACCAGATCCGTTTTATCTTGTTCCGTCAAACGCAAACCTGTTCCTCGTGTTTGTTCGAGCGCCGGATCTAAGGTGCTTGATGCTTTTAATCGGCTGTTATAGTGCTCAATTACTTCCCCCAATGTTGCGAATCTACCATCGTGCATGTATGGAGGAGTAAGTTCTATATTCCTAAGACTTGTCACCTTGAATTTACCAAGATCGCGAGGGTTAGATGTCACTTCTTCCCGGCCTTTATCTTCCCACATACCTTCGGCGTCAAGGCCATTATTCATGTATCGATCGTTTTCAAAATTATAGCCGGAGTGGCAATGTGCACAATCTGCTCCACTGGCATCCGGGAAGAACTCATTGTACTCAGTAAAGAACAATTGCATCCCACGCTTCTCACTCGGGGTAAAAACCGTTGAGTCCTTTAAGAATTCGTCGTACTTGGATTGGTTTGATACGATGGAATTCATGAATTGCTCTAAGGCCAATGAAATTCGTTCTGCCGTGATTTCATCACTACCGAACGCTCGGACAAACTGATCCTTATACATGTCCGAATTTTGAAGCTTGCTGATAACGTTCTCTAGAGTCTCGTCCATTTCCAGCTCGTCTTGTATTGGAAGTAATGCTTGATCACGTAACAAATGCGCTCTACCGTCCCAGAAAAACTCATTGGTGTGCCATGCCATATTAAAAACGCTCATAGCTTGTCGTTTTCCCTCTAGGCCACGCACCCCAATTGACAACCGCGCCGTGTCTGTGAATGCAAATTCTTGCAAGTGACACGAAGCGCAAGCTTGGCTACCATCTTTGGATAGCATCTTCTCATAAAAGAGCATTCTGCCAAGTTTGACTCCTTGGACGGTGAGAGAATTATCAGAGGACAATTCGGGATTCGGGAAGGATCCGAGTGATAATTCATATGGAGTCGTATCGTGTTCAACAGTGTTTGTAGTATTGGGCGAGTCATCTTTACAACTCGATGCACCAAACACCAGAAGAACAATTGCTATTTGTATAGATATATTTTTCAATTTTCTGTGCTTTTGTGATGTTCAATAAAACGCCAATCTGTTAATGTTTTCAGAAAGGCAATTAACGATTGTTGCTCCCCAACCGTAAGGTGTAGTGGTTTAATCAAGTTTGATTTATTGGCGTGGTTGTTCCCCCCTTTGTCGTAATGTTCAATCACGTCTTCAAGAGTCTCAAGTGACCCATCATGCATATATGGTCCGGTTAACTCAACATTGCGCAACGAAGGAATTTTAAAGACACCATCGTCTTCCGTCCTCCCTGTGAGTCTTTTCCTACCATCGTCGGAATAATTGGAGTACAGGCCGTTGTTTGCAAACGAATCATTCGTAAAAAACAATCCCGAATGGCAGCTTGAACATGCAAGTCTATTGCTTTTAAACAATTCTAGACCCGCTTTTTCAATCCGTCCGAAAGCGTTTTCGTCGCCATTGAAGCTGTAATCGTCATAGGCCGACCAACCTGAAACCAGCGTGCGTTCGTAACATGCTATGGCTCTCACCAATGTGTAGGCATCAACCGGTCGTCCATATGCTTCCATACTCATTTGATGGTAAACCGGGTTTGAGTCCAACCGTTCCGTCAATGGAATGATGTTGAATCCAAACTCGTTGTGCTCTTGTATGGGAACCAAAACCTGCTGTTCCAGCGTGGCTATGCCACCTTCGCGGGTGAAGCTGGCATGATACCCCACATTTGCCAGTGTTGGTGCGTTTCGCGTACCTCCTCGACCAAAAACACCGGTTTCGGTTTTATTGTTGCCACTAAACGCATGAGCCGGATCATGGCAACTGGCACAACTTACACTGGAGTCGATTGACAGCGCTTTATCAAAAAACAATGCTTTCCCAAGCTCCCAACGTGTTTGGGTGAACTCGTTACCTTCAGGGTGTGTAACTACCGGAAAATGATCGGGCTTGCCTAGTAATAAGCTGTTTGTTTCAATCGAAACATCCTGAGTACAAGAGGCACCAAGTACGCATACCGAGAGGAAAAAGACTCCCTTAAAGTATGCTAACTCTATGCGTTTCAACCATTCCATTTTCAAACTCAACGGCTACCAAATACAAACCACTCTCAGAGATAGTAAATGTTGCAGTTTCGCCCATCTTCGTCTTTTCAGTTACCAAGCGTCCGGAAAGGTCCGTAACACGTATGGTTGCCACCGAATTACCGCTTGCTGGTGCGCTCACACTAATCTGACCTGAACTAGGGTTAGGATAAACTCGTGTTGTCACTGAAGCCATGGAAACATCTTCAGTTGAAAGCGTGTTACCTTGACCTGTTGTGGTAGTAAATACTCGATTTTGGAAATTCCGTAACACTGTAATCGCCTCATCGTAATCTCCATGGGTTACCACGCCTTGGGATAAAAACAAGTTGGTTACAGCTTTTTCGTAATCGGCGTTCAACTCGAGCATTAAGGTTCCGTTGTTGTCGGTAGCCGAAATAGGAATATTGATATCAAAGAAATTCTGATTACCCAGTGCATGTACCTCAAAAACCGTATTAAAGGTTTCTCGGGCTTTTCCTTCCATGGCAACAAAGCGGTAGCCTGAAGCCCAGCCCCAATGCATTGAAGGCATCTTTGGGTATAATGGATGGTCTTTCGGCCACTGAGTAGGATCCTGATTATTTACATCCGGGTGAACTCCAACTGAGAAATTAATCGCTTCAATTGTTGTTACGTCGATGCTACCCATGTCGATTTCAGTTGCCTGTGTTGCATTAACCAGTGCGTACACATTAGGAGTTTTTGTCACTTTTCCTCCGTCGTGAACGAGGCTAAAGTTTGATAAGTAATACTCCATACGTGAGTACTGAAAGTCGTCGCCTAAATTGTTCTTAGATTTCTCACTGAACGTAAAAGTTTTATCCCCTATCAAATGGTTGATTTTCAATTTAACGGGTGATTGACCAAAAGAGGTCATATAGATGGCTGTTGCACAAGCAAGTGCTAATATTCTTTTCATTTTTTGATGATTAAAAGTTAAAAATAGGTGGTTTGGTTCATGTCGAGATGGGACATGAAATCAAATCAAGAATACCTGGAGCTTTGCCTGTTTCCTCACGGATGAATCATCCGGAGGCGGTTTTTCCTGAGGCATTATTCCAGAAACTGATGTATTGTCACAAGCGCTTTGTGGCACCTCGAAATACGACCAGACTAAATCTGTTATTTCATTGTCTTGATGCTCAAGAGGTGATAAAAAGTTCGAAAGCAAAGAGAACGCCTGCACATCAGCGCAACAAGGTTTTTTTGAGAATCCTTGTTTACGCTCGTTTTGCACGCAAGACATAGAACCGGATGACATACCACAACCCTCCACGTCTGTAAACACAGCAACATTAGCGATGCTACCCTTGCACATGTGCGCCGACAAACGAACTTGCACCGACGCAAGTAAGGTCATGACGACAAGAGCAAAAGCTGCGATTCGTTTCATTGAATCGAAGATACGAAAAATCTATTTTACTTACCCGCGTAGTTTAAGTCGAACGAGAGCTCAACCAACTTCTCCTGCTCTTCTTTGTGTACGTTGGCGTAACCAGTGGATGGAGACGAACTTGAGCGACGGCTAATTACTTTAAGATCGAACGGTAAATCGTAGCGTAACATGTGCATCCAAGCTCCCATATTCTTTGGCTCTTCTTGTACCCATTTCCACTCTGCATTTGGGTATTTCTTAGCGACCTCAGCAAGTTGTTCTTCTGCAAGTGGGTATAGCTGCTCTACTCGAACCACAGCAACATCGTCTCGTTTAGCTTCTTGCTGATGCTTGAGCAGATCATAATAAACTTTACCGGTGCAAAGCAATACGCGCTTCACCTTTTTGGGATCTACGTTCGCATCATCGATAATTTCTTTGAATCCGCCTGAGGTGAAATCTGCCGAAGAGCTCACACATAATGGATGTCTTAGCAAACTTTTCGGTGTCATCACAATCAACGGAATTCTGAAGTCGCGCTTTAATTGGCGACGCAATGCATGGAACATGTTTGCAGGTGTTGTTGGGTTAATTACCTGCATGTTCATCTTAGCACACAACTGTAAGAAGCGCTCCGGACGTGCTGATGAGTGCTCCGGTCCTTGACCTTCATGTCCGTGTGGCAACAACATCACCAAACCACTATATCGTTTCCATTTCGTCTCTCCGCTTGTGATATATTGGTCGATAATTACTTGTGCTCCATTCGCAAAATCTCCAAATTGGGCTTCCCACAACGTGAGGCCTTTTGGATTGTTCATCGAGTACCCGTATTCAAAACCAAGCACTGCAAACTCAGATAGGTGTGAGTTATAAATAGCGAAGTTTGGCTGTTTATCTGATATGTTCTGAAGTGCGCAATATTCCGTTTCAGACTCCTCTTCTTTGATGATGGCGTGTCTGTGACTAAATGTTCCTCGCTCACAATCCTGCCCACTCATACGAACCGGATGTCCCTCATCAAGCAAGGTTGCGTAAGCCATCAACTCACCCATAGCCCAGTCGTATGAATCAGACTCAATCATTCCTGCTCTGTCTGTGAACAGCTTCTGAACCTTTTTAAACGCTTTGAAATCCTCAGGTATCTGCGTAATCTTTTCAGCAAGTGATTTGAAGGTCTTGCCATTTACAGATGTATCCGGGGACGACACAAAATCTTTTCGCTCTGCTTTGCGCAGACCTTTCCAATTGTGTTCGTGTAAATCATCCGTTAGGTCTCCACCATTTTCTCGAACACTATCCAATTTTTCCTGAAGAAGTTTCTTGAACTCTACCTGCATCTTCTTCGCCAGGTTTGCTTCAAGATTTCCTGATTTGGTCAGTTTCTCTGCGTAGATCTCTCTTGGGTTTTTATGCTTCGCAATTGCTTTATAAAGCTTAGGCTGAGTAAAACGTGGCTCATCACCCTCGTTGTGGCCGTACTTTCTGTAACCGAGTAAATCGATGAACACGTCTGTATTGTAGCGCTGTCTCCATTCCATGGCCAACTGCATCACATAAACAATCGCTTCAGCATCGTCACCGTTTACGTGGAAGACAGGACACTTGGTGGTTTTGGCAATATCGGTACAATAGATAGATGTTCGTCCATCGATGTAGTTTGTGGTAAAACCAATTTGATTGTTGGTAACAATGTGTATGGTTCCTCCTGTTTGGTAAGCATCTAAACCAGCCATTTGGATGGTCTCATAAACAACACCTTGCCCGGCGATTGATGCATCGCCGTGTATGAGTATGGGAACCAATCGCTTTACATCTCCATCGTAATTCCGGTCAAGTTTAGACCGAGAAATTCCCTCAACAACCGGATCAACGGACTCGAGGTGAGAAGGGTTTGGTGCAAGGTTTAACTTCACCATTTTACCCAAGCTTGTTTTAACCTCTGAAGAATAACCAATGTGATATTTCACATCACCTTCAAAGATGCTTTCCTCAAAAGCGTTGCCTTCGAATTCAGCGAAAATGTCTTCGTACTTTTTATTGAGGATGTTTGCCAGTACGTTCAATCGGCCACGATGTGCCATTCCTATAACATACTCATCTGCACCCATAGTTGCGCCAAACTCAATGGCTGCATCTAAAGCTGGAACGAGCGTTTCTAAGCCTTCTAATGAAAAGCGCTTCTGCCCAACGTATTTTGTGTGCAAGAAGTTCTCGAACACAACTGCTTGATTCAATTTTTCCAAAATCAAGCGTTTCTGCTCCATGGAGAGTTGAGCGCGGTTTTTTGTGGACTCCATTTTGGTGCGCAACCACTCTTTCTTCTCCGGATCTGGGATGTACATAAACTCAACACCAATACTCTCGCAATAGGTAGCTTCCAAATGAGCAATGATGTCTTTCAACCTAGCCGGCCCGATTCCTAACTCAACGCCTGCGTTGAATGATTTTTCTAGGTCGCCTTTTTCAAGTCCGAAATTCTCAATGCTCAAGTCGGGAGCATATTCTCTGCGCTCACGAACCGGATTCGTATCGGTAAAAAAGTGCCCACGGGTTCGATAACCTTCATTGATTAGACGAAGCACATTGATCTCTTTGATCATGTCTTCTGAAACTACATCGGCCCCCGCTCCTGTCTTGTTGTATGCTAGGTCAAAGCCTTCAAAGAATTTCTTCCATCCGAAGTCTACGGAGTCTGGGTTTTCCTGATATTTCGAGTACAAATCGTCTATTGCGTCGACATCAGCATTGCTCAGGTATGAATGTCCAATCATGAATCCAGTTGTGTTATGTTACTGTAAACAGGGCGCAAAGAT
>CAJXLR010000077.1 GCA_913056425.1 uncultured Bacteroidota bacterium | reverse complement strand
CAGAGAAGGATTCTAGTGCCGTTCGTTATAACAACCTAACCTTCACCGAAGCAATACAGCGACAACTTAAAGTAATGGACATGACTGCATTTACGCTTTGTCAAGAAAACCAACTGCCGATTGTTGTCTTTGATATGAACAAGACCGACAATCTCGTCAATCTATTGAAAGGTGAGGAGGTAGGAACCTTGGTGAGTTAGAGATTCAGTTAAGGTTTTCTCTTGACGAACAGTTCTCAACCCGAAGCGTTGGGAGACTTCATCAACATACCCTTTGAACTTTCCTGGATTTTGCCGAGGGAATAGCATTATCCCCTCCCCATCGACAAGTTAACCATCGCGCTGCTTAGACGGAATACTGCTTCTCCGAGCGTCTGCGTTATTCCATTGTATTAAGACAGTTCTTGTTTACCGAATTAGAGTAACCGTACCGGAGTATTCCAGTTGATCGCCATCCCAGCTTTCCACTTGCAAGTAGTACGCGTAAACGTCTTGTGGTAGTGGTTTTCCTTCTTTTCCGGCTGTGCCATATGTGCCGTACCATTCTTCTTGTGGGTCTTGAGACTCCCATATGACTTCTCCCCAACGATTGAAGATGATTATGTGGTAAGTCTTGGCAGCATCGTTTACAATGGCTCTAAAGCCTTCATTTGGCTCCGGGCCACCATCGTCCGGTGAAAACGCCGTGGGTATATAAACCAATAAGTCTGGACCAATAATTACTGGTCCACTAATGCTGCTTTCGCAACCATATTGCGTTCGAACGGTTAGCGTAACGTTGTAAGTACCTGTGTCTGAAGGGTAGAAGAAGATAGGACTGATGTCATTTGAGGTGTCATCCAAAGCATTTGAAACTCCAAAGTCCCAGAAGTTGTATATAATTTGACTGCTTAACGCAGGGTCAACCGTCGATTCATTATTAAATGTGAATTTCGGGAGTGCAGCTGTAGTGCTATTATTTGGATCAGGAGTAAAACCAGCTAACGGAATAGGGTAGACGTCAATAGCTATCGAGAGCGTTGTGTCACTCCCATTGATTGATGTGATGGTCAAGTCAACCGTATTGGTTCCGATGTTCGTGAATTGGTAATATGGATTGGATATAGACGACGAATCATTGTTCGGGAGAGACCATTTATACGTTGATGTTGCTGGGTCTACTTGATTTGTAATCGCGGTGCTGAAGTTTACATCCACTGGAGTACAACCATTTAGCGTATCCCCGCTAATAATTGCCTTTGGTTTTGGATGCACGTGAATTTGTACAAGACCCTCGACAAATGGGCAAACATTTGTACCGGTCTCCAAAGTTTGTGCGTACACCAGCATTGTTCTAGATGAATCCGGAGAGGTGCTGAAACTAAAGGTGATTTGGTCTGCATTTGGGTCGGATATTGTTCCTCCCGAAAGAGCAATCCAGTTCACACCACTTGTGTTTTCGAAATCGGCACGAAGATTAAGACTCATGTTTTCCGTCCTGCAGATATTGGTATCGTTTGGAAGATTCAAAACATGCTCTTTGTGAACAATAACTTCAACTGAATCACTTCCCGAGCAACCGAACGAATTGGTGAAATCGTATCTAATCTGAACTGGAGTGTTGAAACTCGTTACATTACCTGGATCAAAATCGCCGCCAACAATTACGGACGACTCGCTCGAGGACCAAACACCTCCCGAATAGTTGGCCTGCAAGCTAATTGGGTCATTAGATTCACAGAATAGGTATGGTTCAATCGTATTATTTACCTCAAACTCTCCCCGGTCGATAAGGGGTTCCGGGAGACCATGAATCGTCAGTGGTGTAACTGCGGATGTAGGACAACCCGACCGGTCATGATAGTATTCCATCATATAAACCAGTGTGCCACCTTCACCGGGATCAGTAGTTAGCAAGGTGTTTAACGTGTCTTCATTTAGTGTGTAGTCTTTAAGTCCTGCATTCAGCCCAGCTGCGTTTGCAAAACCGGTTGAGTCAATAGCTCTCCATATCCCATCATTTGGAAGAACTCCACTCTCTTTCTTTAATTCAAAGATGCCTTCATCCCAGCATAGCTCCGGCATGCCGGAGAATGTAATCTCAGGGACTTTAGTTACGATAATTTTTCCTGTATCTCGGTTGTAGCAGCCAAATACATTTCTAAATTCAAACTCGATGAATATAGAGTCTTGAGTCTTGGAACCCAGCGGCATATTATTGTCGTCAACACGAATTTTGAAGTCTTGAGATGCACCGGGTGCTCCACCATTTGCATCGTAAATCAACTTCGATTCGTCATAGGAACCACAATTCACACATTTCCACGCTTGGCGACCAAGACTGAGCGTAGCCAATCCGGGAGCTTTTATGAGCTTATCATCCTCAACATCAACAACCTCTTTGTCCTGACAGAAATATCCCGTTCGTAGCTCGACGGTTGGCAATGGGTTAACTGTAATTACAAAAGAATCGTGTTTAACACAGCCTGTGGTTGGGTCAATGTATACGTAGTGTATAGTGTCACGAGACGATTTAGTGCTGTCTTTTCCAACGAATGCTTGATCTGTTGTGTAGATGTAGCCTTGGTCGATCATATTAGGTCTTCCCGGACACGACCATGTACCACCGGAAGCATTTTGATCTTCAGCGGTTCTTAAGTTGATTACCCCTGCATCAAAACATACATCCATATCGGAAGGCATATTTACAGTTGGTAGAGGATTAACGGTAATTACAGCTGTATCTTTATCCGAACAGGTTGTGGTATCTTCAGTTACAACTAATTCCAATTCGAAGGTTGTAGACTGCCTTGTGCTATACGCTACCGTATCATTATCGCCATAGTCCACGCGAGCCGGCGGGTTTGTGATATCCCACCATTGGAGTGTGCCATATTTTGTTGCGCCAGTGGTGTCAAAACCTTTAGCAACCAATTCAAGCCAATCATACTCGCACAGGGTGCGATCAATTCCAGCATCAGCTTTTATGGTGTCGTTCATATACAACTGAATAGTGTCAATACCTCTGCAGCCAAGACTATCGATTACGTGTAGAATGTATTGACCTGCTTTGTCAACTCCATATAACGCGGTATCGGTGCTCAAAGCTTGACCATTATGAGTCCAATCGTAAAAGAGTGTATCTCCCTGCATAATCAAACTATCGGAGGTGTCGCGTGGGTCATTCCAAAACGCTAGACTGTCGTTTGTCAGAATGTTTATGGTGTCTCCCGGGCAAATTCTTCTATCTGGGCCTATGTGGAGGTAAGGATTTGGTCTGAGGAAAACCTGTGTGCTGTCCCACGCCGTGCAACCGGATTTGTCTTTTATCTCGACATAGAATGAAGTATCCGTAGTTGTCAGAGGGACCTGAATTGTAATGGATGAAGTGGTGTCACCGGTACCCCACAAAAAGTTAACTGGCGGTTGAGAATTGCGAATCTCGGGTTCCAGTTTGAGCTCGGTTCCTGCACAGATAAATGTATCAGGTCCGAAAGCGAGGTCAACCTCTAATAATGGAGGCACTACCAATGTGTCGTAATAGCTAAAAGGACATTTTGGTTTGTTCTCGATGGTGTGTTGAATAATATAAGTTCCACCTCGTCGGAACTGGATTGTGTCTGATTGTTTCGTACTTAGGTATGAACCAGTGCTTTGGAATGCGGCAATTCCTCGGTCGAAGATTATATTACCAGCCGTATCCTTTAATTCCCACAAGTATTTGGCAGGATACTTAAAGTTTGGAAATGGCGTGCTGTTCACTGAATACTTTCCACAATCAAATGTGTCGATATCTCGCTCTGCTTCTGCCTTTGGGTCTACATAGATTTGAAACGCTCGTGTGGCACTCGCTGATAGGGGACAAGCATCATCGGTAACTGTAGCTGTAAACGTGTAGGGCAGCGTACTGGAGGTTCCTTCTGGTGGAGTCCAGCAAAATCTACCTTGCTTTAACCTAGCGGTAGGGTTGAGGATGGTAAAGGTTGCGCCGGGAATACCTCTGTTCCACTTCAATTCTACCGTATCTGGAGGTGGAGGTGTAGCCGGAGGTGGAGGCCTCTTTACTTGGTCGTCCGTGGTTATTGTGAAGCATATTTGGGTTGCCTCACAGACTCGATGCGTAAACTTTGTATTTGTAATCCGAGGGGGATTATTCCCGGGACAACTCATTACGATAAATTGCATATCCCGACGAGTTACTCCAATCTTTTTGTATTTGCCGGTTGTGTCCTTCCTCCATTCCGTCATTTCAATTACCACAACCGCTATCTCTCCACATTTTGTTGGTGTGAAGATTATGTCTCCGGTTTGCGGATCTAAGTAAGTGCCAATGGGCGGATTCGCATTCGGATTTGAGTGCGGGAATTTCAAACCGGTTGGAAAGTATGTGGATATTGGATTCGCAGGTGTTCGCTGACCTGAATATGTACACTGTTGTGAAGCACTTCTGTATGCAGGAACGAAGCTGTATGATATTGAGTCGTTATCCGAAAAGTCAACCGCTCCGTTGTTAAAAACATACGGTTGGTTGCAGCACAGAATAGCAACTGGGTCGTTTGTAAGCGTAGGAGAGGTGTTACATACCGCATCGCAAACATTGATTTCACAGGAGGTGAAAAATGGCTGCTGACTCTGACCAGTGGTGATTCCTACGTTTCGTACATAGAGTAAGGCTGATATTTCAATATTACAACAGCCTTGCTTGATCGCCTGGCGTAAGTCTAACGTACCTTCAAATACATGCTTTTCTATTCCATATGGGAAAGTTCCATTACACGGCTGAGCACAACGACTTTTTACGGATTTACAGGTTTTCGTGATGTCTGAAATAGATGTTCTCTTCATGGTTAATGTTGTAGAGAACGATGTTCCCTTTGTGCAGGAGACTCTTAAGCTCGTTGGAGCTGTACTCGAAGATGCGCAGTTTTCTGAAGTACCGCACTTAGGCGATTGACCAAGAACGTAACAACCATTACAATCTCGATAGAAGTTGTATGTAATCTCGTATATAGAGTCGTTCGTGCTCGAACACTTATAGGAAAAATCAGACCCAATGATGTGGTCTGCTTTGGAGTAAGTTGACATTAACCCCAAAAGAGTCAAGCACAGTGCAAGCAGTTTTAGGTTTCGAGTTATTATTGGTCGGGTCATGTATGAGATAGACCACCAAATATAACCAAACGCTGCGCCATTAAGGACCTCCATCCGAAATATTACATTTCAAAACTTTGTCTAGTCCTTTTTCTTTGGCATGCGTCGGGCTTTTTTGAGCGCATCACTCAATAGGAATTCAATTTGGCCATTAGTGCTCCTAAACTCGTCAGCCGCCCATTTTTCAATGGCGGCTAACATTTCTTCATCCATACGTAAAGCAAACGCTTTTTTCTTTCCCACTTAACTCACTTTTTCCATTAAGACGGAATACGATCCCTCAGGTCCATTGGTTAGATTTATTGCTTTGTAGCCTTTGCCGTACGTGTCATTTATCCTTTTTTCAAAGGCCGACTTCTTCTCAAATATTTTCCGCTCAACGATGATGTATTTATCCATGCTTAATTGTGTAATGTTCCTGCGTTAATAATTGGGTTAGCTGCTTTATCAGAACACAATACAACCAACAAGTTACTTACCATAGCTGCTTTCTTGTCTTCGTCTAAGTCAACAATGTTTTGCTCATTGAGTTGGATTAAAGCATCGTCCACCATTCCAAAGGCGCCTTCTACAATCTTTTTTCGAGCTGCGATTCTCGTGGATCTAACCGGCGGAGTTATGCTTAACAACCGAGCGGTGTGTTTCTTTTCCAAGTGATATTAAAATGATGTCACAAATATATCACATGTTGTAGTGACTTTTACAAACGAATCCGACCAAATCGTATGCTTTATCCGACGAATAGAAATTTAAGTTCGCGGTTGAGTATTGTATATTGCTCATTAGATTTGTACTCATGAACAGGCAAGAGAAACTTGGGAAACAGTTGCAGCGAGATTTGGGAGAGATTGTCGATTCCGCGGCAAAGCAACTCCTGGGGAGTAACGTTTTAATATCTGTGCAAGAAGTGGTGCTTACACCCGATTTAGGTTTGGCCAAAGTGTACCTTTCTTTTTTGGGATCGAAAGACAAAGAGGCCGACTTGAACACTTTGGACGAACACAGTTCCACCATTAGACGCTATTTAGCGCAGAAGCTAAAAGATCACGTACGAAAAGTGCCTGAAATTCAGTTGTATCTGGACAAAACTATCGAAAAAGCCGAACGCATAAACACCTTGCTCGACAAACTGCGGGACGAGCGTTCCGACAACTAAAATGAAACTAGCTCGATTTATTGCTGGTCGCTACCTCTTCTCCAAGAAGAACACAAATGCCATTAACATCATTTCCGGAATATCGGTGGTGATATTTATGGTAGGAAGCGCGGTAATGATAATCATTTTGAGTTTCCTAAATGGACTTGAAGGTTTGGTAAAGGGTATGAATGATGCTTTTGATCCGGACATCAAGATAACCCCGAAGTACGGAAAGACATTTACACCGGATAGCCTAATATCGGTTCTGCAACGAGTTGAGGGTATTGAGGCGATAAGCAAAGTGCTGGAAGATAACGCAGTAGTGCGTTATGGTGATGCGCAAGAAATTGCTCGTATTAAAGGGGTAGACAATGCCTTCAGCACCGTCACCAATATCGATACGTTTGTTGTGTATGGTTCATTCCAGCTGGAAGGGCACGGCAAACACTATGCTGTTTTCGGAAGTGCGATTTCATCTAGCCTCAACATATCTCTGAGAGGGTCGGAAACTGCAGCAACATTGTTTGTTCCCAAGAAAGGGGTAGAATACAACCAGTTGAATCCGGAAGCATCCTTAAATATGGAGTATGTAATCCCATCCGGTGTAATGGTTTTAAATGAAGCAGTTTCGAAAATCTTTGCTACTTATATCTCTGGAAGTTATATAAATGCTTTTATATGTATATGAAATGTTTCTATTAAAAACCCGGTCGTCCACAATTCAAGGAAAAAAGGATTCATTCGCTATTAAAATTGAAAAAGATTTTGACCATAGACAAACTACGTGATTTTTTATTTCTTTTCTCCATCATAAGTCAGTATTACAGCAATAAAGAAGATATCACATTAACAAATGTTTGGAGAAACTAATCAAGAGAGCAGAATAATGCAAAGAGTTTGTAGCTCAATACAACATATGGTTAATAACAAATTATACAACAAAAACAGAATGTATACCAATTCATTGAAATAATACAGTTTTCAGCAAAAAGCTCTTCAGGGTCTTATGTACTATAAAAGTGCTAAC